>SXSX01000131.1 GCA_005793295.1 Burkholderiales bacterium
ACGAGCGCAGCCTCAACATCGATTTTTTGTTGGGCTATTTACGCCAAATTTTGCCGCGCAGGCCCGACCTGAAAGTGGTCATCACGTCGGCCACGATTGACGCCCAGCGATTTGCCAACCACTTTTCGATTCTGCAGCCAGGGCCAGAGGGCCGGGTTCTGACTCCCGCGCCTGTCATCATGGTGTCTGGGCGAATGTTCCCTGTGGAACAGCGCTACCGTCCTTTTGAAGAGAGCCGTGATTACGATATCAACAATGCGATTGCCGATGGGGTAGATGAACTCTGGCGAACAGGCTCTGCAGGTGATATTTTGGTTTTCTTGCCTGGTGAGCGCGAAATTCGCGAGGCGGCAGACCATTTAAGAAAGCACTTGAGCCACCAGCCCGTGATGCGCAACAGCGAAGTACTTCCATTGTTTGCCCGCTTAAGCCAAGCCGAGCAGGACCGAATTTTTGACGGCCATACTGGGCGGCGCATCGTGTTGGTAACCAACGTCGCCGAAACCTCTTTGACGGTGCCCGGTATTCGCTACGTGATTGATGCCGGAACGGCCCGTATCAAACGCTACAGTTTTCGCAGCAAGGTAGAACAGCTCTTGGTAGAACCCATCAGCCAAAGCGCCGCCAACCAACGCGCCGGGCGCTGTGGACGCGTTGCAGACGGCATTTGTATCCGGCTTTATGAACAAAAAGATTTTGAGGGACGCGATCGTTTTACCGACCCCGAAATTTTGCGTTCTTCGCTAGCCGGCGTTATTTTGCGAATGAAGTCGCTGCGTTTTGGCGTGGTGGAAGATTTTCCTTTCATTGAAAAACCGTCGGGGCGGGCCATTGCGGACGGCTACCAATTGCTCAATGAATTGGGCGCGGTCGATGAAGCCAATGAGCTCACGCCCATGGGTGCCGAATTGGCTCGCTTGCCTTTAGACCCACGGGTGGGGCGGATGATTTTGGAGGCACGCAGTCGCCACGCGTTGGATGAAATTTTGGTGATCGCTTCGGCCTTGAGTGTGCAAGACGTGCGAGACCGGCCGATGGAAGCCCAAGCCCAGGCGGACCAAGCACATACCAAGTTTGATGACGACCGCAGCGAATTTAGCGGCTACTTGAAGTTGTGGAAATGGATCGTCCAAGCGCGTGGTGAAAAAACGCAAGTTACTGTGATTGGCAGCGCCAGCCCCCACAAACTTTCCAACCGCCAGTACGAACAACTCCTGCGGCAAAACTTTGTCAACATCCGTCGCGTTCGCGAATGGAAAGATATTCACAGCCAATTGCATACGGTGGTCGCAGAGCACCAATGGCAGATCAATACCAGTCCGGCTTCTTACGACCAGCTGCATTTGTCCATGCTGGCGGGCTTACTGGGAAATGTTGGTTGCAAGGTTGAAAATGACGGGCCCCAAGGCGAGTATTTGGGCGCGAGGAGCATCAAGTTTTTCGCCCATCCGGGGGCGCATTTAGCCAAAAAACCGGGGCGCTGGATTGTGGCCGCTGAACTGGTGGAGACCACCCGTTTGTTTGGCCGAGGAATCGCATCCATCGATCCGCAGTGGCTTGAACAAGTCGGCGAACACTTGCTTAAAAAACAACTGCTCGATCCGCATTGGGAGAAAAAGGCCGCCGAGGTGCTGGCGTTGGAGCGGGCTACGCTGTATGGATTGGTGGTGTACAGCGGGCGGCGGGTCAACTACAGCAAGGTCGATTTACCTGGCGCCAGAGACATTTTTATCCGAGAAGCGCTGGTGAATGGTCAGTGGGAAACGCCTTTGCCTTTTTTGAGTGCCAATCTCAAACTGATTAAGCAAGTGCAAGACTTGGAGCACAAGGCACGGCGCCAAGACGTTTTGGTGGATGACGAACTGATCTTTGCTTTTTACGATCAGCAGTTGCCGTCAGACGTTTGCAGCGGTTACAGCTTTGAGCGGTGGTACCGGGAAGAAGTTAAAAAACAGCCCCAACTCTTGATGCTCACGCGCGAAGAGTTGATGCGCCACGAGGCCGCAGGCATCACCACCGCGATGTTTCCCAAAACGGTGCGATTAGGCGGGGTCGATTGTTTGGCAACTTATCTCCACGAGCCCGGCGATATTTGGGATGGATTAACCGTCACCGTTCCGCTTTTTGTTTTGAACCAAGTGAGTGAAGAGCGCTGCGAGTGGTTGGTTCCGGGCATGCTCAAAGAAAAAATTCAGGCCTTGATCAAAACCTTGCACCAACGCCCGCGCTCGCGTTTGGTGCCCTTGCCAGAAACGGCAAGTCGCTGGGCGCTGACGCTTAGCGATGAACGTTTTGGCGCGGGCAGTTTGATCGATGTACTTCTGAAACTCATCCGTGATCAAACCGCGCTAGACATTGTTCGTGCAGATATCAAAGCAGACATGCTGAGCGCCCACTTTTTCATGAACTTTAAGGTCGTTGATGAGCACGGCCGCCAATTGGGTCAGGGGCGCAACCTCGGTGCGCTCAAAGCCGAATGGGGCAAGCAAGCACGGGGCGCGTTTCAGGCCTTGGCCTCATTGAAACTCGGCAAGGTCGACTCGCCACCAATCGATGCGCCTACTCCAATCGCATTCCCCGCCCCTGGCTCTATCAAAGTAGGCAACAGCTCAAGCAAGACTACGAAAACCAGTCCGGCAACCCAACCCGCTGGGCAACGCTACACCGCTTGGACTTTTGGCGAGTTACCGGAGTTGCTTGAAATTCAAAAGGGAGGGCAGACCTTGGTGGGTTTCCCTGCTTTGATCGATGCAGGGGATGCGGTCACGATGGAGGTTTTTGATGAGCCCGAGTTGGCCGCTGAGAAGCACCGTGCCGGTTTGCGCCGCTTGTTTGCTTTGCAGCTCAAAGAGCCTTTGAAATACCTTGAGAAGAATGTTCCTGATTTGCAAAAAATGGCGGTGGCCTACATGCAAATTGGCGGAGCCATCGAGGAGTTGCGTGAGCAAATCATTGGCTTGGCGCTCGAGCGTGCATTTTTACTAACGCCTTTGCCCACCGATGAGTTCGCATTCAAACGACGTCTCGAAGAAGGACGGGGTCGGTTGACCTTGATTGCCAACGAAATCGCCCGCTTGGCGGCGCAAATTTTGCAAGAATGCGCTACAGCCACCCGAAAAATCAAAGATATCAAAACAGCGCCGGAGTCCTGTGCTGATGCCGCGCAACAATTACAGCGCCTCATGCCCAAGCGGTTTTTGATGGCTGCGCCGTGGGAGCGTTTGCACCACTTAACGCGCTATCTCAAAGCGATTACTTTACGTTTAGAAAAAATACGTGCCGATCCTGCCCGAGATGCTGCGCGACTCGCTGAGTTACGGCCCCAAGAGCAGCGCTATTGGCGCTTGGTTGCCGAACGCAAAGGCGTCAGCGACGAGCGCATGACCGAATTTCGCTGGCTTTTGGAAGAGCTTCGGGTGAGTTTTTTTGCACAAGAGTTGCGCACCCCTCAACCCGTGAGCGTCAAGCGGCTTGATAAAGCCTGGTCGCAGTTGCTTTAAGCTATTGGCCCATGCGCCACATATTGGTGGAGCGCGTTCCACTGCGACAAAACGCCAGCACGGGGCCGGGGGCTTGGGCCAGGGCCTCAGCAAAGGCTGTGACTTGCTCTTGCGTGACCTGACCACTGATCACGGGAATGTAGTGGTAAGCCAGTCCGTGGGCCTGGGCTGCTTGGGCCATGGCATGTGAACTGGGTTGCTCCGGGCCGCCTTCTCCATCGGGGCGGTTGTTAATCACCGTGTGAAATCCGCTTGCAGCGATTGCCGCCATGTCATCACAGCTGATTTGCGGCGCGGTGGAAAAGTTTGGAGTGTGTTGTGTGATTTGAACGGTCATGGGGTGTCCCTTTGGAAAATACGTTGATTAATTTATAAAGTTTGTAAGCGCGAGAGCGCTGCGAGCAAGGTCTCGTCTTTTTTTGCAAAACAAAAGCGCACCACGCGCTGGTCAAATCCATTGCCATAAAACGCAGACAGCGGGATCGCCGCAACGCCCACTTCAGCAGTCAACCATTTACAGAAATCGGCCTCAGTCAGGTCCGACACCTCGGAGATGTCGACGCATTGAAAATACGTGCCTTGGCTGTTTAAAACTTTGAATTTCGTTTTCTCTAAGCCACTTAAAAACAGATCGCGCTTGCGTTGGTAAAAAGCGGCTAGGCCAAGGTAAGGCTCTGGATCGGCCATGTAAGCATTCAGCGCGAACTGAACGGGCGTGTTGACGGTAAAGACGTTGAACTGGTGCACCTTTCTAAATTCTGCCATCAGGCTTGCGGGTGCTGCTACGTAGCCCACTTTCCAACCGGTCACATGGTAGGTTTTGCCAAAACTAGAAACAATAAATGCGCGGGCTGCTAATCCGGGGTAACGGGCGACACTTTCGTGCTGTGCGCCGTCAAAAACCATGTGTTCATACACCTCGTCACTAATCACCAAAACGTTGGTGGGTGCGAGCAAGGCTTGTAACGCAAGCATGTCGGCTTGGCTCCAGACCGTGGCGCTGGGGTTGTGCGGCGTGTTGATGACGATGGCACGGGTCTTGGAAGTTAGTGCGGCTTTGATTTTTTCAAAATCGGGGCGAAAACTTCCAGGCTGCAACGGCACCCGAACTACCACCCCACCCGCAAGCGCAATGTTGGGAACGTAGCTGTCGTAACAGGGTTCTAAAACAATGACCTCGTCGCCTGGGTGCACGATGGCCAATATGGCGGTGAGAATGGCTTGGGTTGCGCCGGCGGTGATGGTGATTTCATCGGCCGCCGAGTAGGCCCTGCCATGCAAGGCGCTGATTTTTTCAGAGATCGTTTGGCGCAAAGCGGGAATGCCTGCCATGGGGGGGTATTGGTTGTGCCCCGCTTGCATCGCACGGGTCACTTCATCAACCAACGTCGGGTCGCAAGCGAAGTCGGGAAAACCTTGACCTAAATTGACCGCTTGGTGCTGCGTCGCCAGTGCCGACATCACTGTGAAAATCGTCGTGCCGACTTCAGGAAGACGGCTGCGAAGTTCTGGAGTTACGGGATGCGTCATTGCCAACGTGAATTAAATATCGGAATCGTTCAAATGCCCTGCCATCGCTCGGGCCACGATCTCGCGGTTCAAGCGGTTGCTCAAGAGCTGGGCAAAGGTAAATACAAAATTACGCAAATAGGCGCTTCGTTTAAAGGCCACGCGGGCCATGTTTTTACCAAAAAGGTGGCCTGCTGGGCGAACGATGAGGCCCGACTTCGGCCCTTCTTCTTGAACATCTCGAACCGCCATTTCAGCAGCAATACCAATGCCCAGACCTAAGCGCACATAGGTTTTGATCACGTCAGAATCAATCGCTTCGAGGGCAATCCGAGGTTCTAATTTGTGCTCGGCGAAAGCGCGGTCAATTTTGGTTCGGCCGGTAAAGGACGGGTGGTAGGTAATCAAAGGTTCTTGGGCAACGTCCTCCAAGGTAATGCTGGTCTTGCCGGCCAAGGGATGATCGATAGGGAGAACAATCATGTGCTGCCATTCGTAGCAGGGCAGGGTAACCAGCTCAGCGTAATCCGCCAGTGATTCGGTAGCAATACCAATTTCTGCCACTTCGTCAATCAACATCCTGGCGACTTGGTCGGGTGAGCCTTGGTGCAAGCTGATATTGACTTTAGGAAACGCGGTGCGCAGCGCCGCTACTTTTTCAGGCAAAACATAGCGGGCTTGGGTGTGGGTTGTAGCAATGGATAAGGTGCCACTGTCTTCCATGCAGTACTGCTCGCCAATGCGTTTGAGGTTGCTGACTTCTCGCAAAATCAAATCGATACTTTTGAGAACGTGCTCCCCAGGCTCGGTCACGCGCTTAAGTCGCTTTCCGTGGCGGGCAAAAATCTCAATCCCTAATTCATCCTCAAGCTCAATGATGGCTTTGGAGACGCCGGGCTGGGAGGTGTGCAGGGCTTTGGCAGCTTCGGTCAAGTTCAGGTTGCGGCGAACGGCTTCTTGAACAAAGCGAAATTGGTGGAGGTTCATATCAGATTGCGACTATAGATGAACTTCATTATGCTTTATTCTGGGTTATATAAAGCAATGCGAGCCAATACTTGAATCAGTCGATCGTCTTCACCTACCGCTTTTTGGAGCGTGAACTCCATCGTTGGATGGGCTTGCGAAAGTGCGTTGACAAGCAAAGGCAGGTCTTCTCGCGCATGCTTACCAACGCCTAAAAACATGGGAACGATCGTGATTAAGCGTACCCCCGCGTCAATCAGCGTCTGGGCCGCAGTTGCAAGGTCTGGGGTACTTAATTCCAAATAGGCGCAGACCACGTGCATCTGATGGTTGGTAAGCCGAATTTGCTGGGATACGGCTTCCATGGGCTTGTGCCAAAGCGGGTCTCGCGAGCCATGGGCAAATAAAATAATGCCTTGTGTTGAAGTATTCATTGTCTGCGAACCAACCAAGTGAATGCTGAGAGTGAAATAAAGGAATAAATCAGGCCGGGAAGGGCGGCGGTAAACCACGGCCGCCAGCCTTGGAGGTAACCCAAATCTCCTAAAACGTTATTGAGTAAAACAAAGCTAATCCCGGCCATGATTCCGCCGAAAACGAAAGGGGTGATTCCGCCTGATCGAAAGTGAAGGTAGGCAAACGGCAGCGCCAAGACCATCATGACCAGACAACTCAGTGGGTAAAACATTTTTTTCCAAAATTGGATTTCGTATTTTTGAGCCGATTGGCCGTTGGAGTGAAGGTGGCGGATGTACTGGAACAAATCCACAGTTCCCATGCGTTCAGGACGTAATACCGCCGCTGACACCATTTCAGCGCTCACTTTATTAAGCCAGGTCAGTTGGTCTTGTCGGGTCGTGACTGCGTTGCTTGCGTCAGGATTGGAGGTGTTGAATTCGGTGCGATCAACGCCTTGTAAAACCCAAGACTCTCCGGGCCCAAATACGCCGCTTTGCGCTTGCGTTAGGGAAACAATCTTCCCTCGGTTGTCGAATTCAAAAATTCGCACGTCTTTCATGTTGGCATCAGAATCCAACGATCCCACGTTCACCGCAAAGCTGCTGTAAGTTTGTTTTTCTTTGATCCAGGCCCCTGTTTTTCCTACCGTAATGCGCCCGCCAAATTTGGCTTTTAAAAGCTGGGCAGTTTTGTCCGCTAGCGGCGCAACATAGTCGCCGACGGCGAAGGTAAAAACCACAAAAAATGAACCCAGAAACAACAAGGCCCGCAGCGCCTGCCACGGCTCCAAGCCGCTGGTTCGCAAAATAGTGAACTCCGAGCTCTGCGCGAAACGTGCCATCACAAAAATACTCCCGATTAACACTGTAATCGGCATCAGCTCGTAAATGTGATTGGGGATCAGCAAGGCGACGTAGATCAGCGCTTGGGCTACGGAATATCCCAAGGCGGCATCCCGCCCAATCGCACGTAATTCGTCGACAAAGTCAAAAAAGAAAAAGAGGGCAATAAATGCCAAAGTGATTGCCGCTACGGCAATCACCACTTCGGTATACAAAAGCCGGCGCAGGGTTTTCATGGGCGCTTCCCGGAAACCGTGGCAGCCTGCGGGGAGCGTTTAAAAAGCATGTTGGCCCACTGGTTATGGCGGGCGGCCAACATCAGCAAACCCAAAGTCAGTGCCCCGCCGTGCAGAAGGAGTAAAAACAAGCCCACGGGAATCTTGCCAGATTCGACCCAGTTGCGCCCCAAAATAAGAAAATTGAAATACAACACAAACACCATGAATGCAAAGAATAAATTGCCGGTTCGGCCAGCGCGAGGATTGGATCCCGCCGAGGCCAATGCGATGAGCATGAGATTAAAGGCCGTCAAAATCAGGCCCGCCCTCCAAGAAAATTCGCCCATGCTGGCAAGGCTAGGCGTGACGAACAATTGCAGCGTCGTCATCGTACTGGTGGGGAGGTAATTACGAGTTGACGTGTCATCGATGCCGATTTTTGTCACATAGCGGTCAAACGTAGTAATCGAGTAATCGGTTTTGCCTGCGCTTTTTTCTAAACGTTGGCCGTTTTCTAGAACCAAAAATTTGTCTTGCCCGATGACCTCAACCTTTGCGCTCAAGGCCGAAGAAATAGTCTCTTTGCCTTGCTCGCGCGTCGCCATAAAAACGTTGGTTCCCGCAGGCTTGTTATCAGGATCTTTCTCTAAGAAAAATACCCGGTTACCGTTGGATGATTCTTGAAATTGTCCGGGTTCAACCCGGGCTAAGTCACTGCGTTTTTCATAAGTATCGCGAAGATCTTCAATGCGACTGAAAGCCCACGGCAAGATCAAAAATGCGAGTAGAAATATGACCACAAAAATAGGCCAAGCAAAGCGTGAAATCGGCTTGAGCAAAGACAACAAGCCCCGCCCACTGCCAAACCAGATCACCATCTCGCTGTCGCGGTACATCCGGGTCAGGACGTTAATGATGGCGATAAACAGGCACAAGGCAAGAATCGTGGGGAGGTCCGCCAAAACGGTGTAACCCATGATGACGATGACATCGGAGGGGTTAAAAACGCCACGCGAAGCCTCTCCGAGGGTTCGAATCACGGTCATAGTCATAACCACGGTGACCAAAACGACCAAGGTAGCCCCAAAAGTTCGGGCGAGTTCTTTGCGAATAGAGTTATGGAATAACATTGGAGGCGATATTAAAGGCTAAATGATGAACTTTGAACTTCAAGAAATCGGATTGGTGGGCGCTGCCCTTGAAAAATGTGATGTTTTGGTGCTTTTGGTACCTAAAAACTTCAAGGGAGCCAAAGACGCATTGTCTCAATTGGTGGCGCAAGCCCTGAAAGCGGGTGATCTAGAGGCTGGCGTTGGCAAGGTATTGCCGATGTACCGCCCATCCCAAGCGCTTGCGACACGCCTTGTTTTGGCGAGTGCTGGAGATGGAACCTTTGCTGAAGTTCGAAAAGCCATTGTGGCCGCGCTTGGGGCAAGCAAATCCCCAGGTATGAAAAAACTGACGGTTTGCTTTGCGTCTCCCGCCAAAGAAGATGCGGTTCGCTCAGCCGTGTTGGCGGTGGCCGATTCAACATATGTCTACCACACAACACACTCCAAACCCCCATCAAGAAGCTTACAACAGGTCCGCCTCTTGGCAACCAACGCCCCGCAACTGACCTCGATTTTTGACCGCGCTGTTGCGACCGTGAGCGGTGTAGAGCTGGCTAAGGAATGGGCCAACCGACCTGCCAACCACGCCACCCCGAGTTTGCTTGCAAAAGCGGCGCAAGCCTTGGCGAAGCATCCCAAAATCACTTGTGAAGTTTTCGGGCCTAAAGAGGTTGAAAAGCTGGCGATGGGGTCTTTTTTGGCGGTCGCCCAAGGCTCTGACGAGCCGCTGCGGTTTATCGTTTTGCGTTACGCGGGGGCTGCAAAAACCCAGGCCCCAACCGTGGTGATCGGCAAGGGTATCACGTTTGACAGTGGCGGGATTTCGATCAAACCCGCCCCTGAGATGGATGAGATGAAGTTTGATATGTCGGGCGCAGCCAGCGTGTTAGGCCTGTTCAAGTCCTTGTCCATGCTCAAGCCCGCTGTGAATGTCGTCGGCTTGATTCCTGCCTGCGAAAACCTGATCAATGGCAAAGCCGTTAAGCCGGGTGATGTGGTAACAAGCATGAGCGGCCAAACCATCGAAATACTGAATACCGACGCCGAAGGGCGCTTGGTTTTGTGTGACGCCCTCACCTATGCGGAACGCTTTAAGCCTGCTGCGGTGGTGGATATTGCAACCCTTACCGGTGCGTGTGTGATCGCTTTAGGCGCCGTGCGCAGCGGCATGTTTTCAAGCCACGATGGATTGGCCCAATCTTTAGAGAGTGCGTCTCTACGCTCGCAAGACCTGTGCTGGCGCATGCCTTTGGACGACGAATACGCAGAAGGCTTAAAAACCAACTTTGCGGACGTTGCCAATGTAGCGGGTCGAGCGGGCGGTGCCATTACTGCAGCCAAATTTTTACAGCGTTTTACAGACAAATTCCCGTGGGCGCACCTTGACATTGCTGGTAGTGCATGGAAGAGCGGCCCCCAAAAAGGCGCGACAGGCCGGCCGGTGGGTTTGTTGCTTGAATTTATCTTGCCCCCATCCAAAGCCAAGTGACCGAGATTGCGTTCCACTTCGGTGCCCCCGACAAACGAGGCTACGCCCTGCGTTTGATTCGCAAAGCCGTGGGATCGGGTGCTAAGTTGTGGGTGATGGGCGACGGCCCTTTGTTACAAGAACTCGATACTGCGCTTTGGTCTCTCACTGAAACCGAGTTTTTAACCCACTGCCTAGTTGACGCCCCCGAAGACATTCTCTCGCGCAGTAGCGTAGTTTTGGTTCCCGCACACATACAGCAAAGCCACCCAGCATTTCCCATTTTGGTGAATTTGAGTAGCCAAATGCCTTCCGATTTTGAGGTGTACACGCGAGTGATTGAAGTCGTTAGCACGGAAGACGCCGATAAGGATTCGGCTCGCAACCGCTGGAAGGCTTACACGCAATTGGGCTATGTGATTTCCCGTCATGACTTGAATTTACGCTCATAAATTTTTCGAGAAATTTTGAGGTTATCAGTGACTTCCCTCTATTAGGTTGGCAAAATTTAGGGTATGGTTCTGCCCGTGGAATATAAATTCACGATTTTTGTTAGTCTTTTCAATTTTTTGGAGTTCTTATGCAATTCAAAGTTAAAAGTGCTTTGACAGTCTTGGCTGTCGCAGCCCTGTTGGTCGCTTGCGGTAAAAAAGAAGCTGCTGCGCCTGCCGCCGCTGCTGATCCGGTTGTAAAAATTGGCCACGTTGGCCCAACCAGCGGTGCCATTGCCCACTTGGGTAAAGACAACGAAAACGGCGCCATCATGGCGATTGAAGAACTCAACGCTGCTGGCGTGATGATTGACGGTAAAAAAGTCAAGCTCGAGTTGATGGCTGAAGACGACGCTGCTGATCCTAAGCAAGGCACTGCTGTTGCTCAGAAATTGGCTGATGCCAAAGTTGCCGGCGTGATCGGTCACTTGAATTCTGGAACTTCCATCCCTGCTTCCAAGATTTACAGCGATGCTGGCATCCCTCAAATCTCTCCTTCTGCTACCAATCCTAAGTACACACGCCAAGGTTTCAAAACCACATTCCGCGTTGTGGCTGACGACGTTCATCTCGGCAGCACATTGGGTAAATACGCAGTTGGCACCCTCAAAGGCAAAGCAATTGCTGTGGTTGATGACCGCACCGCTTACGGCCAAGGCGTCGCTGAAGAGTTCGTTAAAGCGGTTGAAGCTGCTGGCGGAAAAGTCGTTGCAAAAGAGTTCACCACTGACAAAGCAACCGACTTCAACTCCATCTTGACCACGATCAAAGGTAAAAAGCCTGACGTCGTGTTCTTCGGCGGTATGGACGCCGTTGCGGGCCCTATGCTCAAGCAAATGAAATCCTTGGGTATCAAAGCCAAGTTCATGGGCGGCGACGGCATCTGCTCTACTGAGTTGATCAAACTCGCTGGCGACGCTGCTGGTGACGACCAAGTGTTCTGCGCTGAAGCCGGTGGCGTTGAAGGCGAAGCCAAAGCTGGAATGGACGACTTCAAAGCGAAGTTCAAAACCAAGTTCAACGCTGACGTTCAAGTCTACGCTCCTTACGTTTATGACTCCGTGAAGATCATGGTTGCTGCCATGGTTGCTGCTAATTCTTCTGACCCCGCTAAATACCTCCCCGTATTGGCTGCGACAAAAGACTTCAAAGGCGTCACTGGCCCTGTCACGTTTGACGAAAAAGGCGACATCAAAAATGGCGCTTTGACTCTGAAAACCATCAAAGGTGGACAGTTGGTAACTTTGGCTGTGATTCGCTAATTGAGGCGAAAAGCACGTTAAATTTTTAGCCAAGCTACCAAAAGGGAGTGCCTGAAAAGGCGCTCCCTTTTTTTATGCTTTCGGGCGCAGTAGCTCCGAGGCAAGCATCAAAGACAGGTTAGAATCGACGGTTCTGGAGAGGTGGATGAGCGGTTTAAGTCACACGCCTGGAAAGCGTGCGAGGGGTCAAACCCTCCGCGGGTTCGAATCCCGCCTTCTCCGCCAGAAACATCGTAAAAATGCGCCCTCGGGCGCATTTTTCATTTCCACCATGAAAAAAAAGTTTACAGCACCCCAAAAATCTCCCATGGCAAGCGACCATCCGTGAAGTGTCCCCAGCGCGATAACTCGACCAAACGGTCAACGCAAAAACGCTCCCCGCTCTTTTTCAAACTCAAATCAAAGTGCTTTACGAGTTGTGAAATCTCTATGGTCACCCCGCCAGTGCCTGTCGCACGCAAGAGTCTGGCACTTCTGTCACCCGGGAACCAGCCAAGAACGACTTGGGCTTCTTCTGCCATGCCCAGTTGAACTATCGCTTTAGCCAAGCGTCTAGCGTGCATTCCTCCTGCGCGGTCAGCTTTAAAGAAATCCTTACCCGACCAAGCTCCTCCACCAATAGGCACGCGTGGGCCGTAGGCATCGACCACCAGTTTTTTTCCAGACAATCCGTTGTCTCCTTCAGGTCCACCCACTTCAAAAGCACCAGCGCCGTTAACAGTGAGTTGATTTGGCAAACCACCAGACAGCCCAGGCAATTCGATGGCGGCTTGTCTTAGCTCAGCCTCTATTGCCACTCGAACCGCACGGTGAAGGGCGACTTCATCGGACACTGTCTTTTGTTGTAACGAACAACTGAAGTGTGAAAGCGTCCAAGCCGGTTGAGAAGCGTCATCGGATTCGGTCACCGCAATAAGCACTTTCCCATCAGGGCCGAGTTCTAGGCTGGGGTATTCCACGCGCAGGCGGTGCAGACGTTTGGCCAAGCGAGCAACGAGCCACTGCTCAACCGGAAGGTGATTGGTTGGCTCAAGGTTGTTGGCATAACCAATACAAATCGCTTGGTCATCGGAGAGCTCTCGAAACTCGGCCTCTCCGTCCTCCAAAGGTCCTAGACAGAGGTTGGAGATGACTTTGACTTGATCAGGCGCCGGGTACCAACCATTACCGTAGCCCGCGCTTTCGTAGACCTTGGCAACCATGCCTTGCACATCAATTTCGTCTGCTCCCAAGCAACCAATGCGCCCAGTGATGTAGACATGGTCGCGGTGAACGGCAACCTCCACACCCACCAAGGCCCGGGGTTCAAGCGTATGAGCCTCCTGCACCAGTGCGTCTGCAATCGCGTCCGAAAGTTTGTCGGGGTGCCCTGGGAAAATAAATTCAGCGGCGTACATTTGCGGGTTCATTGTGAGAGTCCTTGGGTAAGAATTTCGGAGTAATTGGTAACCGACTGCAAGTCGGTTGGATTGACATTGGTGCCAAGGTAAGCAACGGCAAGCTGGGTTCGACTCAAAATGTCAAGATGCTGGCCCTTAGGTATGCCTACCCAACCGTCGGTAACGATGAGCGCACGTCTGACCTTGTTCTTATCCATGTGCTCAGCAACGCAGCCGATATCTGTACCGCCCGTGCTGACGCACTTTCCGTGTTTTAAATCCGCATGGGAAATGTCTGCAATTTTTGTTGAAAACAAGTGCACGGTTGGGTAAACCATGGCTTGGCAATCCACTACAGCGGCGTACAGCGCTTGCAGCACATGCTCCATGCTGCCTGAGACATCTAAATAAACGTGTACTTGCTCGCCCGTTGGAGCGCGCCTTTTCCATGGAACCGCACCCGGATACAGCAGGGGTTGAACACCTAGGGCGTGCAGCACTGCGGTTTTGCGCGAAAGTTGAGGCAACGGCGTAGCGCTTGGCGTGGGCTCCTCACAGATGCGGCGGTGCCGACCCGATCCCCGCAGACCCGCTACCTTGCTAATGAGTCGGCGCAAGACCCCTCGGTTGGTGACTGCTTTTCTGGGGTGGATCTTGGAGGTGTTGAGAACATCTGCAAACGAGCGACCCTTTATCGGGTCAGGGGGCTGGGGCCACTGCTCCACCAGTTCTCTCACGATGTCAAAAAGCACCGGTGGATACTGCTCGAGTTGACCATCTTCAATGGCATTCTCGCTGTGCTCGCCAAGCAAAGGGATATCGGAAATAGCAGACTCTTGTGAATCGGTGGAACCAATCACACCGTTTCCTTTGCCGAGTAAAAGAACAGGCAATAAGCTAAAAACTTCAGCGTAACTGGCGCCGCATTCGGAATAGAGCGCAGCGTGGACTTCGATGATTCTTGCACTCTTGCTGCTGTCCATACCGGCTAAAGCAGGCTGGTAATGGAACGCATTTTTGCTCAGCGCTTGCGGCCACCCAGGGGGCGGGCGCAACAGGCACTCTGGAAACCGATCAGCGCTATAAAAGTCACTGAAAAACGCGGTGTACTGGGCCCCTGGAAACATTCTGCAAACAACGCCATTGATCACTGCATCAAAGACAAAGTTTTGAACCCGCGTGTTGCGAGGAAAAAGCGTGGTGTGTCCTAGCAGCACATGGTGAAGCTCGTGCATCACCAGCATCATGAGTTTTTCTGGAGTGTTGGCGTGTTTTTGAACAAACGTTGGGTTCATAAGCAAGCGCGGTTGCATTCGGCATTCGACTGCGGCAGTGGGGACGCTGTCCGTCTCCACAATGTCCAACAGCCGAAGCAATCCGGCCAAAGCGTAGGAGCCACCGGGAAAGGCATCCAGAATTCTTTCTGCCAAGGTGGAAGTATTGATGTCAATGGAATTTAGCATTGGATTATTGGAAGTTGAGAAACAAAATTAGGAGGGATAAGTAAAGAGACTGTCCTGATTTGCAGCGCGGAAATAAGAGAAGGGCTCTTACTGCGCAACCAAATTTCTTGCGTGCATTTGCTCAAAATAGCCAGTGATGTGAGCGGATCACTCCATACGACGTCGTGCGAGGCGTGCCACGCAATCACGGCGCAACCCTCTGGCAAGGGAAGGGCATTGGCGCATTGATTTATCAGCAAGGTGAGGTGTTTTTCTAGATCCGCTTTAGCGTCTTCGCTTAAGTCAAATTGGCTTTGACAATGAAGTTGTTGCAACAGCTCTAAATGGTTAAAACCCTTCCACTCATTGGCCACTTCAAATCGCACGGGTTTGCCAAACAGGTACTTATTGTTTTTGAACGACACACCCGTCACACCACTTCCTCCAGGGCTGCCAAGGGAGGCGAGGCCTGATAAGCCTTCGTACTTCACGACGCTTTTAGGGGGAGCACTCATGTTGTGAAGCAAGCCGGAGTGCGCGTTCATGCTGCAAGCCTCATAGCTTGGTCGGCGTCTGCAAAAGCTGCAAATGCGAACTCTGCATCCTGTGGAGTTTGCAGCTTGCTTTTGGCAAAGAGGGAGGCGATGGCATTGGCGTGAAGGTGCGCTCTTGGATCGTTCGGGTTAAGCGTTGACAGCAAATCCTTCACGCGCCCCCACGTGGCATAACGGGAGTTGCTGGCATGCAAGGTTTGGCTAAATACGGGTGGGCTGGCAATGTCTCGGTATGCCTCGCCCGCTTGAGCGGCAATGGCAGCGTTAAGCCTTCCCACCGCACCGGTTTCAAAGAGGTGGACGATGGCGGCCTCTCGGGCCCCATGGGGCAAAAGTGCCAGGGCATCTGCAGCGATCCTAGAAAACTCGCCCTTGGCCAACTTGCTGGCTTTGACGGCTAACAAAATCCGTTGCAGCGGACTCGATGCACAAAGAATGGCACGGATCGGATCATTGGCTTTGAGGTTAATCCAGTGCATGGCCTCTTTGTGGGCGGCTAGTAACTTCACATCATTCACTGCTAAGCCCTGTGCCCGTTGGGGCAGACTTGCGCGAAGTGCACAAAGCGTGGCATCTGAGGGGCTTGTATTGGGGTCGATAGCGAACGCAGCGGCATTGACAGCCAACACGTTGCGGTACAGCAGGTTGGCCCTGCGCGGGCTTAAGGTCGTTCCGCCATGCGCTAACAATGCGACAACGGTTTGAACATATCGCGCGATTCCATCGGAGAAGTCAGCCTCCAATGCCATCAAGCCTTGCTTTGTTCGTTCAATCAGACTGACTAAGTAGTCTGCGTCCACTGGCTCGATAGGGTGATCCTGGGCTTGAATCACTGCAAGTTGCTCAGCTGGGGTGAACTGATCCCAATGGGGCATGTCCACGACAAAGGCAAATCGATCAGCCAAAGCTGCGTCCAAAGGCTCCGATCCGGCGTACCCGTTGTCATCGTCATCGCTTGCGGGAGGATTCATTGCAGCCCAGCGGTAACGCAAACCCTCCAGTAGTAGCCCTTGCACCCGACGCTCGTGAATGATGGGAAAAAGCTTGTTTTGAATATCTGGGCGGCAGCGGCTGATCTCATCAAAGATCACCGCTCCAGCGCCCCAAATAGATGCAGGTGTTTGGATGTACTGCAGCGTGCCGTCTTTGCCAGGTAGGGGAAAGCCCACCAAATCATCAAAGTTCAAAAGGCTGGCGTTGTAGTGGCGAAACTCCAACTTCAAGGCCGTGGCCACTCGGGTGAGCAGCAGGGTTTTTGCTGTCCCGTGCGCACCAATAAGCAACAAGGGGCTGCCCGTGACCAAGGCTGCCAGCAAGGGGGCTTCAATGGAAGAAAACCCAATTAAACCTAATCGCTCAAGCCAGTTGGAAGCTTGGGTCGTAGGCAATGGGTTCTTAAATGATCCCTTTGTTTGTCCGTGTGAATAACGCATGTTTCAATCCTTAAAGTTCGTAATACACCGCAAGCGCGATGGAGCCCGAACACGTAGGACTGCATCACCGCTTTAGCAACATTTATGACTCGCTCTGCAATTTGTGACTTAAATCAGCGAGGCCTGTGGGTGTGTAGGTGACAGGCTCACCTTGGTAGCTTTACTGACTTATGGCGTGCCCTCCAAGGCCGCATCTAAAGCGTTGCGAAGTAAAAGGATCTCTAGCTTTGAAAAAACACCTTGAAACTGAACTTGTTCCCGAGGCATTCGGGCCGTTGGGACAAAACTAATGAGTTGCAGGTGCAAGCCATAAGGCGTTTGGCCGACCTGGGCTGATAACTCGTAAGCTCCACTAGTGTGAAAAACTGAACGCATAAATCTCTCCTGTTTAGCCGGTTTTGACGGTGTGTCGGGGTCAGCAATCTGGATCAAATCCCCCCAGCCCTTTAAGTCGGCCAGACTATGAAATCATCGAAGCAAAATGAGCTCTGGAACGGCGTTTTCTCCAATCCAAATAATGGCGTCCTGCTGACAAAGACAGCCAATACCAATGGCATCTTCACGGATCAGACCCAAAGCGAAGTAACTCTTCTCGGCCGGCCAATCGCTGCCTTCTTCACTTCCTGAGCCCTCAATAATCTCTTTGCCGAGCACAGTCAGCATGCCTCCAAGACGTTCGTGGGCTATTGCGTTGAGTTCATCCGAGCGTTGAACGCCCAAAGGGTTGTAGGCGGTAATGAGTGCGCCGCAGTTGACGCCTTTGGCTAAGAAAAACCGAGCCAATGCCTCACAGCGCAAGCCAGGTGACAAAACAATATCAGGGCTTAGGCCAATGTCGCCAATGCGGTAATCGCTCGCTCTGTAGGCGCGGACTTTGTCCGATGCGATTTGTGTTTCGACCATAAAAAAACCCTCCAGAGTGTGGAGGGCCGACGCATCCCCCGGTTGGTTGCCTCTACTTGGAGGCCGCATCCCGCTTTCGCGATCCACCTTGCCCAGGGGGCAGGTTGGTAAGGGCGTCGGCCCTTGTCTTGATGTTGCTTGAATTCTAACCAAGAAAGTGGAAAATGCAATAACTACGCGCTGAATATTTTTGGAAATTTAGTTTGACCATCCGCAATCGCCACGCCTTGCTCCAACATTTGCGAGAGCAACTAGTCATTGATTGGTGGGGACACCATGGCATTGCCCACTGGGCCCGTGTCCGTGCCAACGGATTGATGTTGGCTAAGCACACAGGGGCTAATGTGCATGTGGTTGAGTTGTTTTCTTTTTTTCATGACGCCGGGCGCTTTAACGAGCACACCGACAAAGACCACGGAACACGAGGTGCTGCCTTGGCCAGAGAGTTGCTAGGCAAGTACTTTGACGCGACGGAGCAGGAAATGGAGATGTTGGAGTTCGCCTGCGTTAACCACAGCGGGGGTCAAACCCGTTCAGATCCGACTGTTCTGACCTGCTGGGATGCCGACCGCCTAGACTTGGGTCGCGTTGGGATTACGGTCAATCCCAAGTACCTAGGAACTAAGGTAGCTAAAAGCACTGCTGCGATCAGCAAAGCCAATGCACGCGCAGACGCTTGGTTGATTGCTTATTGGGCGAGGAAAAACTCTAAAGCAAACGCATTAAAAACTAGCTAAGCAAACCCGGGTACTCACCACTGCGCTTTGCTGAATGTGGCGAAGGTGCACCACACATGTCCAAGCGCGTGAGTTTTCCGTTGGCAACTTTCCCAAGAATAAGGGACAGCAAATTGTCTTTTGAGTTCTGTGCCAAGACGACACAAGGCCCAGGGATTTCTTGTTCAAGATATGCCATTTCTGCCCACACCTTGGTTTCTGAATCACGCACAGCTTTGAGCTTGGGGCGTATGTAGTCCAAGTATTCCTGCTTAGATGTGATTTCCGCTAAGACCCATTGCGAGGAGTAATGGAAATCATCAGCCAAGAGTGGCTCAATTGCGTCTGCGCTCAGAGTATTCATCATGGTGGCGTATGCGCGAAGTCCGGTCTCTAGATCTTTCATGGCTGGGCTTTCGTATGGTCTGGATTCAATAGGGAAGTAGGAATTGACCGATTTCTAATTTTCTTGCTGAGCGGTGGCAACCGCATGCTCATAAACAGAAATCAGGTTTTTATCTGCAAGACAAATCCGTGCCCATTGCAGCGTAGGCGCGAAGGAGGGTGCTTTGACTAAAGCCTCGGCTGTGATCTGGGCAGCAAGTTCAGCTGGGAACTTAAAGATGCCTGTTCCAATTGCAGGAATGGCAATGCTTGTAATTTGATGTTCATGGACGACCCTGAGCATATTTTCCAGTGCTTGTCGCATGATGAGTTCTGGTGACTCATCGTTGATGTAGTGAGCACTGCGCAGGTGAATGACCCAAGGGTTGGCGAGTTTAAATCCTGGGGTCAATAGTGCATGTCCAAGAGCCAGTGGCGCAAATGGTTCGCAGTAGTCCTCTAGCTCCTCGCCTGCAGCAGTGTGGATAGCACCTGCCACACCGGACCCAAAACGAAGGTTGGCATTTGCACTGTTGATGACTGCGTCAGCATCCGGTTGCGCAACGATGTTTCCGTAGATGACTTGAATGATCATTGCTTTTCCCCAATCCTCACTCACATAAAGAAGAAAAAGAAAACAATCATCTGCATGCGCCGAAGTCCATCGCCTCGGCCAATCTGTCGTCCCGAAGCGTCATAAATATGTTCACCTTCAATTCGCCCCATTTGTGAGCCTGACGCGCTGTAAAGACGCTCTCCATCTATTCTTCCTATTTGCCTACCGGAGGAGTCGTAAACCCGCTCGCCGTCAATGCGTCCTAACTGTCGGCCTGAGCTGTCGTAGATTTGAGAGCCATCAGCTCGGCCAATTTGGCGTCCAGAGGCGTCGTAGTAGCGCTCTGCGTCCACCCGACCGATTTGCCTGCCGCTTGCGTCATACATGCGTTGTGCGTTTGCGTTTGTAATGCAAAATAGACAGATGCAGATTAGAAGTACAAGAAATTTTTTCATGTGAACTCGCATAGTTTTACTCGGCAACTTAGTAGAAATTTTCTTCAAGATTGTGTGTAAATAAAATAGAACAGTCTTGCTCACAAGGTAGGATCTGATGAATTGCTTTAAATGAGATTTTTGCTTTCAAAGGAGTTACAAGTGCAGCCACAAAACAAACTGAAAGTAGCGCAGCGAATAAAGAAGATGCAAGAACACCGGTTAACCAATGCAGGCCGAAAGCCACGAAATATAGTTGAGCCCAAGGGCTCTTTAATTCCATTCAGTCCAGAAACACGCCAAACCGTCCAAGGCTCTGAAACCGACAAAACTTAACCATACTTAATTTCGTGCTTGAGTCCACCATAAATATTCATGCTAAATCCTGCCTCCACTGCACAATCATCACCATCGCTAACATGACAAGCTCGAAGTAATGCAAAAGCGCAGCATTGATCTTTAGCCGAGCAGAAGGATTCAAATTTCCTACCCCCCAGTTGGTAATGAAATGATTGGAGTTCCAGTTGTAGCGGGTGAATTTTCAAAAAGCAAGGTGCCAATGTCGTTACAAGCCTCGACTACGTCATAAAGTTCTTGGCCCGCTAACTTTTTCTCAACCATGATTGGTTCAACATCGCGGTATAAAAGATAGCCTCGCATTATTCCAATTACTAAGATTTCTTTGACATCATTGAGGTAACTTTCTTTTTTTTCAATTGGAAAAGTTTTTTCATCAAAACCAAGAGTAGGCAATAGCCTTTTGAGTTTTTTCTTGGTAAATATTTGTTTATTTTCTTTTATCTCTTGAATAAACGGCGTAGACCATAAATTTATCTTGTTCCAATCCATGAATGCAATACACTGATTTGTCAGTGAATATTTTTCCAGCTCTTCATCTGAAGTCACAAAGTAAACGTTGCTTTTGCATTCGTCACAAAATTTAACGTTTACCTTTTCCGTCTTTGTAAGAGTCTCCCACTCCTGAGTGCAATTGAAGGCTAATGAACAATTTTTTATCATTTTTTATCTTCTAAATGTGACGAATTCAATTATCGAGTGCAGCCAAATCCTGCCACCCCTGCACAATCATCACCATCGCTAAGGTATCAAGTTCGCAGTAACGTAAAAGTGCAGCATTGATCTTCGACCGGGCAGAAGGATTCAAATCTTCGAACTGCAGCCTAGAGTAAGCCGTTGCCGCCGCACCGCCCTCAGCAATCACCAAGTCATCAGGGTCTTCGCCTACTAAGACCGTCTCACCAATCATTTCTGACCCATAGTCCTTTAGCAATTCGTAGGGTTCAATCAGTTCGCCGTTCTTAGCTGGAACCCACCACACATAGTTTGAGTAGTTTTTACTTGGTATCCCGTTAGGAGCACCATAAATGGATTGGCTGTAGTGCTTTTTAAGAAAGGGTGAACTGTTAAGTATGGCC
>SXSX01000132.1 GCA_005793295.1 Burkholderiales bacterium
GACCACATTAATCTCGATAACAACCTGCGCGAATGCGAATCCATTGCTGCGACCAATCCGTGTGGCGAGCAGCCGCTTCCGCCTTATGGCTGCTGTGATTTGGGTCCCGTGATCTTGCCGCAGTTTGTCCGCCATCCTTTCTCTATTGGGGGGCAGGCGCAGTTTGACTTCCCTGCATTTGAAAGCGCGGTTGCGTTACAAGTTCGGGCCTTAGACAACGTGTTAGATCTCACCTTTTGGCCTTTGAAGCAGCAACAAGAAGAAGCGATTGCAAAACGCCGTATTGGTGTGGGTTTTACGGGTCTGGGTAATGCCTTGGCGATGCTGTGCTTGCGCTATGACCGCGTTGAGGGCCGCGACATGGCCGCGCGAATTGCACAGGCGATGCGAGATGCCGCCTACCAGGCCTCTGTTGCGCTTGCGCAAGAAAAAGGTGCTTTTCCGCTCTTTAACGCAGACAGCTATTTGTTAGCCGATAACTTCACCAGCCGTTTGCCCGAGGATCTCAAAACCGCTATTCGAGCGCATGGTATTCGCAACAGCCATTTGCTATCAATAGCCCCCACAGGCACCGTCAGCTTGGCCTTTGCGGACAATGCCTCCAACGGAATTGAACCGTCATTTTCATGGGAGTACAAACGCAAAAAGCGCGAGTCCGATGGAAGTACGACTGAATATGCCGTGCAGGACCATGCATGGCGGATGTACCAGCATCTTGGAGGAAGCGTTGACCCACTGCCTGCGTACTTCGTCTCGGCCATGGACATGGCAGCACATGACCATATCGCCATGATGCAGGCGGTTCAGCCCTTTATTGATACAGCCATATCCAAAACCGTCAACGTGCCGGTTGATTACGACTACGACAACTTTAAGCTGTTGTATTTGCAAGCATGGCAGGCCAACCTCAAAGGCTTGGCAACTTACCGCCCCAATAGCATTTTGGGCTCTGTACTAGAAACCACCCCAAAACCTGACGCACAAGCTCCTTGCGCGAGCGACGCTGAAACTGCCTTTGATCCCATGCGCAGCGTGATCGAAAGTCGGCCCAAAGGCGCGTTGTCAGCAGTAGCAGAAAAAATCGAGTACTGGACCCAAGAAGGCCATAAAACCTTGTACTTGGTGGTTTCGTTTTTACCGGTGGCCAATGCCCAAGGCGACGGCATCGTAGAACGCGCCATAGAGTTTTTTATGCCTGTGGGACAAAGCGGCGAGTCTCAGCAATGGGTGACTTCTAGCATGCGATTGCTGTCCTTGGCCGCTCGCGGCGGCTTTTTGGAGCGGGCATTAAGCGATATGCGTAAGGTGGCTTGGGACAGAGGTCCCGTTCGCTTGGGGACGTTTGAAAAACCCGGCGGAGCACAGGTCCCCCTGTGGCATGACTCGGAAGTGGCCGCGATTGCCTATGCCATTCAAAATATCATGGCAAAAAAAGCAGTTTCTCCCCACCATCACATGCCGGATGTGAACTCTACCAACCACTACGGAACAATTGGCCCGCCGCCGCCCTCAGCCTTGGGCGGAAAAAAATGTGCAGAATGTGGCGCACACGCCATGATTCGCAAAGATGGCTGTGATTACTGCACCCAATGCGGATATATAGGAACCTGCGGATAATGCCCGACGAAATTGGCCCAGAACTCATCTCGCTAGCTACGGAACTCATCCATAGCCGACAAACCACGCTGCCTAAGCGCTTGCTTGCGCCTGGGCCCTCAGAGAAAGATCTTCAAGCGATTTTGGGAGCGGCGGCCAGCGCGCCAGATCACGGGCAGTTGCAGCCTTGGCGCTTTATCTTGGTTGGTGAGAGTGCCCGAGCCCGTTTGGCTGATATTTTCGGATCCTCACTGATAGCACGTGATCCACTCGCCACGCCTGAGCAGGTGTCACAAGCCCAAGAAAAAGCCTTTAGATCGCCGTGTTTGCTCTTGGCTGTGGTCGACGCATTCAAAGGCGACCCCGCGATTGACCTGTCAGAGCGGATCATTTCAACTGGATGTGCCATACAAAACATGCTTCTTATGGCCCATGCCGCAGGATTTGGCTCTGGGCTTACCAGCGGCAAAGCACTTAAATCAGACCTGTTGCGTCAATTGTTTTCTCTTCAAACCGCCGAACACGCGGTTTGCTTTATCAGCATCGGAAGCGTACAAAACCAAAGGCCGATTCGGGTTCGGCCCAAGGTGTCGGATTACCTCACGGTTCTCCAATAAAGGTAGGATCAGACCATGCTAAAAAAATTACTTCTATTCGCTGGGCTTTTGACGGCCATGTCGAGCTGGGCCAGCGATGCCCCGCCCACTATTTCTGCGCAGCAACTGCCCCCGCCCTTGATGGCGCTGTATGCCAAAGAAAAGCCAGACTTGGGTCGCTACGGACACTGCTCCGCCGCCTTTGACAGCCGAACCGACGGCATGAAAATGGCTATCAGTTGCGCTATTTATGTGCGACTCTCCGCACAAGGGGAACGCCTGGCATTAAAACTGTGTGCTGAACGGGCAGAACTACTCAAAATCAAATCGCCTTGCATGCTAATCGTTGATCCGTGATCTTTCTTTCTTAATCCAGTGACGCAGAAGGGTAAAGTCAAGCGCAGCATAATTGGGGCATGTCCAATGCAGCCTCATCCTCTCCCTTAGCAAGCCGTCAAAACGGCGTTGCCCGTCTAGAACACCTTGGTGTTATCAAAATTACCGGTGAAGACAATGCCAAATTTCTTCAAGGCCAGCTTACCCAAGACTTTGCGCTGTTGGGCCTGAATGAGGCCAGATTGGCTGCTTTTTGTAACGCCAAGGGCCGGATGCAAGCCAGTTTCATTGGCTTTAAATACCCTAATGGGGATCACACCGATATTTTTTTGATTTGCAGCAAAGACCTGTTGGTCGCTACGATGAAACGGCTCTCGATATTTGTGATGCGAGCCAAAGCTGTCTTGACAGATGCTAGCGCCGAGTTTGCGGTCTATGGCTTGCTCGGAAATACAGATTCCAAATCTCCAGCAACAACTTCGACCCCATGGTCCAAAACAGATGTGGGAAATGTGAGTATCGTAGGCCTTTATCCCTCCCAAGGCGTAGCGCGTCAAATGTGGATTGGGCCCTCTACTGCGTTGCCCCCGCAAGGCGATGCCATCGACCTCGATGCCTGGTTGCTCAGTGAAGTTCAAAGCGGGGTCGCTACTCTCAGTACCCCGATTTTTGAAGCCTTGGTTCCGCAAATGCTCAATTTTGAGTCTGTGGGGGGCGTTAATTTCAAAAAAGGATGCTACCCCGGACAAGAGGTTGTGGCCCGCAGCCAGTTTCGAGGCACTTTAAAAAGACGTGCTTACATCCTCACTTGTCCCGAAGCCATGGCAGCCGGGCAATTGATCTTCTCAAATCTTGATGGGGAGCAAGAGTGTGGACTGGTTGTGCAAGCGGTAAAGGATGCAAACGGTCTCTGGTGGGCTATCGGTTCGATGCAAATTCAAGCAGCCAGTGAAGGGCAGTTGACATTGGCTTCGCCAACTGGGGCTGCGCTGACGCTTCACCCCCTGCCCTACCCACTGCTGGAAGATATTTAATTCGTTTGGCCGAAGTCAAATAAACAGCATAAAGCCGTTGACGGTAGAAAAAATACCTATCAGGCCAAGCCCACAGGGAATCCAAAACAAAATATGGGCTCCGGTCAAAATAGCGACCGATGTCAACACAATGGCAATTTGCAACAAGGCTTCAGCATAGTCAAACCAAGGGTCTTTTTGTAAGGCAATATCGCGAACCTGTTCATGGCCTTTTGCTTTAGCCATGAGCTCTTTTTTTCCATCGCCTGTTTCAGGCTCTGACTCGTAGCGTTCAATATTCTTTTGGTAGTCGGCGAGTTTTTTCTCTAAGATAGCCTTTGCTGCAGGGGTATTTTTATCTTGGGCTAATTGCACCTGAATTTGATCGGCTGCAATTTTGTAATTGGTCTGGCGAATACTTTTCGCTTGATAGAAGGCGTAAGCGTTAGCGGCCAAAATATTTTCAGCCATGCTGTCTTTTCCAGCATTGCTTCCGCCTAAGCTTGCAATCGCTAAACACATCGCTAATACTGACACCAACATAGCGCAGCGAGCGCGGAACGGATCTTTGGTATCTTCAGGCAAGTCGGTTTCAGGCATATCGCTCATATTTTGTTCTCCTCCAAAACTTTCAATTTTTTAGCATCAGAAATATGCTTTTCCTCTTCCATCTGATGAATGATGGCGTTGACTTGGTCATCTGACATTCCAAGTTTAGCTTGCATCATTTTCAGTTTGGCTTGCTCTTCTTCGGTCACCACGCCATCTGCCAAAACAGCACGCACTTCCATCTCATACAACGCCTGCCGGCGCTCAACCTGTGCAGTGTATGCGGTTGCTACAACGCCTGTCAAAATCGC
>SXSX01000010.1 GCA_005793295.1 Burkholderiales bacterium
CAAGGCGATGGCACTGTTTCGCCATACACGCGCTTTCCTTCTTCGGCATACCAAGCCACATAAGAGGCGGCGTAACTGATTTCAGCCCGCGCTTCGGCCAAGGGCTTGCCCTGTTCGGCGGTCAAGATCACGGCCAAATCTTCTTGGTGTTCGATCATTAAATCGAACCACTTGCGCAATAAATTGCCACGGTGCTCTGCGGTTTCTTCACGCCAGGACCCCCAGGCTTGATCCGCCGCCTCAATGGCGCGTTGTGTTTCTGCTGTGCTCGCATAAGCCACGCGGGCAATCTCGGAACCGTCAGCAGGGTTGATAACAGCACTGGTTTGGCCGCTATCCGCTTCGACCCACTGTCCATCTATCAAGCACTGTGATTTGACGAGGCTGGTGTCTTTTAGACGTTTAAATGGCATGACGATCCGATTTCAATTCAAAATAAATGGGTTGGCTCAGTAGCCACCCGTTGCGCCGACAGTGCCACCGACTGCGGCTGCCGAAGAAGGGTTTTTAAAGCTCTGCGCCAAGTCTGTTGCGGCCTTGACCAATAAGGAGGTGTCTACCCCCACCGCCACAAAGTTAGCGCCATGCGCAAGGTAGTCGTTGGCAAGTTTTTTGTCGGTCACCAAAATGCCGGCGGCCTTACCTGCTGCGCGCACTTTGGTGATGGCATCAAGGATGACCTTTTGCACTTCTGGATGAGAAGGTTGACCACGAAAGCCCATGGAGGCCGACAAATCCGCAGGGCCAAAAAAGACACCGTCGACTCCATCGGTCTTCGCAATGGCTTCGATGTTTTTCAACGCCAATGGGGTTTCGGCTTGCACCAGCAAACACATCTGTTCGTTGGCGAAGTTTAAATAATTTTCAACCAGATTCCAGCGTGACGCTCTGGCCAAAGCCGCACCAACACCACGAATGCCGTCTGGCGGATAACGCATGGCCTTGACCAACAGGGCGGCATGCTCAGCGGTGTCCACCATCGGCACCAGCAAAGTTTGTGCACCCACATCAAGGTATTGCTTGATTAACGCTACATCGCCTTGGACGGGTCGAACGATGGGCGACACTGCATAAGGCGCAAGTGCACGAAGTTGTTCCAGTATGGAACGCACATCGTTGGGTGCGTGCTCGCCATCCAGCAGCAACCAATCGAACCCACAGCCTGCTAAAGCCTCGGCCACATTGGCATCTGCCAGGCCAACCCAGCATCCGATTTGGGTGTGGCCTTGCCGAATTTCAGCTAAAAATTTATTGTGTGTGATTTGCATTTTGAATTCTTGATGTGCAAACGTGTGCAGTGTTGTTCGTTTAACTTTTAACCACGATCGACTCGATCAACGGGCCATTGCAGGGTGGAGAATGGGTGTCTCAGTCATTTTTTAGCCCTCAAACAAACTTAAATTTCAAACAACCAAGCGGACCGTAATCTGCCTCAAACACATCGCCCACTTTGGCAGGAGCAGGTTTGGTAAATGATCCTGCCAGCACAATTTCACCTGCCGCCAAATGTTCGTCCCACGGCGCAAGCTTGTTTGCCAGCCATGCAATGCCAATGGCGGGGTGGCCTTGCACCCCCGCAGCCAAACCAGTTTCTTCTACTACCCCATTTAGACGAAGGATGGCTCCGCACCAAGGTAGATTGGTGGTTTTGGCATCGACCTTGTTAGCTCCCAACACGATGCCGCCATTGGCAGCGTTATCACTGATGGTGTCAAACACTTTACGCATTACTTTGGTGTGGCGGTCGAATTGCTCAATGCGTGAATCGATAATTTCAATGGCAGGGGTTACGTACTCAGTGGCGTCCAACACTTCTTCTAAGGTGACGTTGTGTCCGCGTAGTTCTTTTTTCAGGATGAACGCGAGTTCTACCTCCACACGCGGTGCGATGAACTTAGTGAACGGAATATTTAGCACCTCCCCTGGGCTACAGGTGAAGAGCATGTCGTCCAATAAGGTGCCGTAATCGGGCTCATCAATTTGACTGGACTGCTGCATCGCACGACTGGTCAAGCCAATTTTGTGACCTATGACAGTGCGATTTTCTGAAAGTTTTAAAGCCATCCACGCGCGGTTGATACGGTAGCCGTCTTCGATGGTCATGCCAGGAAAACGTTTAGAGAAATGTTCGACTTGCGTACGTGTTTTCTCTGCCGTGTTGAGCTCAACAGCCAAGACTTGGATTTGTTCTTCGGTGAATACTGACATGCTTATGCTTTGTTAAAGAGTGGATGGAGGCTGCTGTGCTTGGCATCAAACACTTCTTGTCCAACATCAATTTGCAAGGTCACACCCATGTGTTTGGTGGCCATGAGTGGTGCGAAAAATGTTTTAGCCACACCGAGCAAGGTTTCACCTGCCAGCTTGTGTGTCGCCTCTGTGCGACCTCGACCCATGCGCAAATTCAGGTACACAAAGGCATATTCACCATCGCCGCCTGCAGCAATACCTGCCGCGCCGTCATCGGCCACTGCGTAGTGAGGCGCGGGGTAAGCCAGAACGCGCGTACCCCCCGTGGGAAACACTTGGTTGCCAAATTCATCTTTGACGGTGAGCATGGCGTTGGCGAGTTGTCGACACAACGTTTTCATCTCAACCGCTTGGTCGAGTTGGCCGGTATAGAGAATGACGAGATGCGGCATGGCTTACAACCGAGTGGCGACTTTGTAGCTCTGTGCTTGACTGGCCACAGCAGCAGGAATGTGTTGAGCGTCTTGCGGGGTAACCTCAAAAACAGCGTTGAGTTGACCTGTGCCAGAAGCACCAAAGTAAGGCGTCACAATGTCTACGGCACCCTGATAACCACTCCAGCCCAGTGAACCGAGCAACATGGCTGTGTCGTGCATAAAACCTTCGCCATGGCCTTTGGCCGCATATTCAGGAAGCATTTCACAAAAGTCTGCCCATTCGCGCTTGTGCCACATGTCCAGCACATGCTTGTCCAAGTGTTCGAGGAACGGGCTCCAAACTCTTAAAGCAAACTCAGGCGCCAAACCGTTTTGCGCAAACCGGTGTGAGAGTGAACCACTGGCCAAGAAGGCCACAGTGCCGTCGTAGTGTTTTTCCACCGCTTCGCGCATAGCCCATCCCAAACGTGCACTGTCGTTCAGGTAATGCGAGGTACACAGGGCCGAGACCGAAATCACTTTGAAGTGTTGGTCTTCATTCATGTAGCGCAACGGTACCAAGGTGCCGTATTCAGGCTGCAGTGTGGTGGAATCGTGAGCCAATGTCTCTACGCCGTAAGCATTGCAAGCTTTGGCCAAAATATGGCCAAGATCTGGATTGCCCGCAGACTCATACGCCATGTTGCTGATGAAGTGTGGCAACTCATTGCTGGTGAAAGAACCTTTGAAATGCGCACCGCAGTTGATGTGGTAATTGGCATTGACCAGCCAATGGGTGTCAAACACCACCAAGGTATCCACCCCCAACGCACGGCAACGCCGACTGATTTCTTTGTGTCCATCAATGGCGTCTTGGCGTGTGCCAAAGCGAGGCCCCGGCAATTCACTCAAGTACATGCTGGGCACGTGGGTAATTTTTGCGGCGAGTGCGAGTTTTCCCATCTGTATCTCCTTGATTTTGCGTTGGATGTTGAGGCTTACGCACCCCAATGTGGGATGTGGTGTGAGCCCATAGAGACCGCAATGTTTTTAGGCTCAAGGAAAACTTCGTAACTCCAAGTGCCCCCTTCACGCCCCGTCCCGCTGGCTTTGGTGCCGCCAAACGGCTGACGTAAATCACGCACATTTTGGCTATTCACAAAACACATGCCAGCCTCAATGGCTGCCGCAACGCGGTGCGCCTTGCCAATGTTTTCAGTCCACACATAGCTCGACAAACCGTATTCAATGTCGTTGGCTTGGCGAATGGCATCGGCTTCGTCGGTGAAGGGGATCAAGCAAGCCACAGGGCCAAAAATTTCTTCTTGTGCAATGCGCATGCGGTTGTCCACATCGACGAACACCGTTGGACGGACGAAGTTGCCTTTGTGCAAATGGGCAGGCAAGTCTGGCGCATCTAAGCCGCCACAAACAACAGAAGCACCTTCTTTCGTACCTAACTCAATGTAGCTGCGCACCTTGGCCAAATGAGCTTGGCTGATCATGGGGCCGATGATGGTTTTCTCATCCAAGGGGTCGCCCACCACAATGCGTTTGGCACGTTCGGTGAACTTAGCCGCGAAATCGGCGTAGATGCTTTTTTGTATCAAGATACGACTGCCGGCTGTGCAGCGTTCGCCGTTGTTGCTGAAGATCATGAACACCGCCGCATCCAAAGCGCGGTCTAAATCGGCGTCTTCAAAAACGACAAAGGGAGATTTCCCTCCAAGCTCCATGCTGAACTTCTTCAGGCCTGCCGCTTGAAAAATGCGGTTGCCTGTCATGGTCGATCCTGTGAACGAAATTGCACGCACATCAGGGTGTGCACACAAAGGCTCACCGGCTTCTTTGCCGTAACCGTGCACGATGTTCAACACGCCAGCAGGCACACCCGCTTCTAACGCCAACTCACCCAACCGTGCGGCGGTCATGGGTGAGAGCTCACTCATTTTCAAAACGGCAGTGTTACCAAACGCGAGACAAGGCGCCACCTTCCATGTGGAAGTCATGAACGGCACGTTCCACGGCGAAATTAAGGCGCACACGCCCACGGGGTGGAACAAGGTGTAGTTCAAATGCGTGGGGGTGGGGTAGGTGTAACCATCAACGCGCGTACACATTTCTGCAAAGTAGTTGAAGTTATCTGCAGCACGCGGCACCAACTGCTTGCCTGTTTGGCTAATGGCTTGGCCCGTGTCTTTGGTTTCGGTTTGCGCTATCTCTGGCACATGCTTGGCGATCAAGTCACCCAAACTGCGCATGATCTTGGCGCGCTCAGTCGCTGGACGCCCGGCCCATGCAGGAAATGCATCTTTAGCGGCTTGCACGGCAGCATGGACCTCGATGGCTGTGCCACTGGCGACCTCGGCCAAGACGTCTTGTGTGGCCGGGTTGACGGCCTCAAAGTACTGCTGAGCTGCAACGGACTTCCCGTTGATCAGATGGTCGATCCGCATAGGCTCTCCTTCATTCAAATGTTCAAAATAATTTAACGACCGAAAGTGGCATCACTCACGATAGTGTTGACAAGTCGACCAATGCCGTCAATCTCTGTGACGACTTCATCTCCGACGTTGACGTTGACAACGCCGTCTGGCGTCCCCGTCAAAATCACATCACCCGGATTGAGCGTCATAAACCCGCTCAAATACTCAATCAGCGTCGGAATATCCGAAATCAAGTCGCGCGTGTTGCCTTGCTGAGTCACCACGCCATTGACTAAGGTTCTCAATTGCAAGGCATGCGGATCGGGGACATCGGATGCGTCTACCAACCAAGGGCCCAACACCGTGCCGCCATCGCGGTTTTTCACGCGCAAATTGGGTCTGTAATAGTTTTCTAAATAGTCACGAATCGCATAGTCATTGCCCACCGTGTAGCCTGCAACACATTGCATCGCGTCTTCGCGCTTAACATTTTTCACCGTGCGCCCAATTACCACCGCCAATTCGCACTCGTAGTGCATGAAAGCAACACCTTCAGGACGACGGGTTTGCGCACGATGACCAATCAACGAGCTGCGCCCTTTGAGAAAGGCCAAGGGTTCATCCTTGGCTGTGACCGTCAATTCTTTGGACAATTCTTTTACATGGTCCGCATAGTTCAAGCCCAAAGCGATGATGGTGCCCACATCAAAAGGGGGCAACCAAACAACCGCATCTTCAGCCACAACTCGGCCATCGGCCAGCTTCAAACCTGCGGGATGCGCGTAGGCCGCATGAATGGCACCACCATAAGCTACTTTTGCGCGCTTCATACCAATACCTCCGAAACCAACGTGTTTTCCAATTGGCCAACGCCCGCGACCGTGATGGTCACGCACTGTCCTGCATACGCGAGTGGGCTATTCGCAGACACGCCAATACTGAGGATGTCACCCGGATGCAATGTCATGAACTCCGTGACATCGACCAATAACTGAGCAATCGATCGAACACGCCCAGCCGTTTCGGTTTGTTGCACCACCACGCCATCAATCGCCACCGTCACTGCAAGTGCATCGGGGTTGACAACGGTCTCTCGTGGAACAAATGCACCCATCGGGCAAAAACCATCTCGGCATTTGTAACGCATGGAGGGTCTATAAAACGACGCATGCGGCACACTGATATCGTTCAAAACCACATAGCCTGCGACAGAGTCCATCGCATCCGCAACACTCACATTGGATGCGGTACGCCCAATGACCACACCCAAAGTCGCGCCCATTTGAAGTTCATGAACATCCGATGGCACCACAACGGAGTCACCACTTTGGGCCCAAGTGTTGCGTGGTTTGATATACAAAATCGGTGCCTTAGGCGGCGCTTTGTAAGGCGCTGCGTTGACTTGACCATCCAAAGCGTTCAAGGCTTCGCGATGGTTCAACAACGTACCGTAAACAGTGCCACCAAAGGGGGCTTGAGAAATGTTCAACATAGTTAAATCTTTGAAATCAAGCATTTCGCTAATATGTTAGTGACTTTAACACTCGCTTATTAGTAAGTCAATGAATCTTAGATGGACTTTTATGGGTGTTATCCCTACACTTAACTCAACCAAAATACGCTGACTATCACTGATATTTGGTTCGGTTGCGTTGCTACAAATTGATTTAAATCCATGAAAAGCCCCTTCAGGCATAAAAATTTGCCACACCTACTCCTTCAATCAAGGGAGGCCTTGATGAGTCGTTTTCGCCCCGTTCTTAACAAACATGGCATGACCGAACAGCAGTGGAGAATTCTCCGCGTGCTTTTAGATGAAGATGGTTTAGAACCTCGCCAGTTGTGCGAGCGCTGCTTAATTTCCAGTCCCAGCATTGCTGGGGTACTCATGCGAATGGAAGAGGCTGGATTGATCAAGCGTGAACGCATGGAGCATGACCAGCGACGGGTAAAAGTCACCGTCACAGCATCCACTAAAAAGCTTGGCAAAAGCATGGCATCCACCATCGAGCGCGAATACTTAGAGCTTGAAAAACTAGTGGGCGTCAAGCAGTTGCAACAGGTATATGACGCCCTCGACACGTTGCAACAAAATCTCGGGCGTCAAGAAAAAACCGTTAATTAATGTTCAATGCCAAAGGGCTCTAAGATTTACTCTTATGCCATGACGGTGGAAATCCGCTTCGCCGCCAAAGTGAGAACCTCCGCCACACTGGCCTCGTCCACGTCGTGCGGCAAATAGAGCACAGCGATGGCCGCAGGCGGGCCACTGGCGAGATGAAGCGGCACAGCGATGGCCGCAATCCCCTGTATGACCTCGTTTTCGCTCATTTCAAACGGTTGTGGTGGAAATTTACTTGGATTGAGTTGCGACTGAATGACTTTGCCTGGCGCCCCCTGGCCGACAGCATGTTTATTACCAGGCTTCTTACCTAAGGTGGTCTCGAGGTTTTTCGGTTCCGCACTACTCAACGTGACCGCAGACTCACCGTCGTAGGTCACTAAAAAAGCGGTCATCTCAAGCGCCTCAGCGATTGCGGCAAGTTCGGGAGCCGCCGCCGATAACAGGTCTTTGGTAACGCGACGAGCCAGGCTAGCCAGCTTGGTGCCGAGGATGAGTCCGCCGTCTGCATCGCGTTCGACAAAGCCGCATTGCTCGAGCGTCTTGACAAGGCGATAACCCATTGAGCGGTGGATTTTCAGCCGCTGCGACAGTGCCGCAACGCTGATGGGATCAGGCGCACTTGCGATGATCTCTAGCGCGGCAAGGCCTCGCGCTAGCGTCTGGGAACCCCCCTGCGTTTTGAGGGTGTTCGACTTGACAGCTTGAAGAGGGGGCATCGGGTCATCCATTGAATACTTGCTTTTAATTGCAGGGCTCGGTTAGACTATCTCTATATTTGATAAAGCGTCTCAATTATAGAGACAAAGGACACCCCTCCCATGCAGTTCCACCACCGCGGTTACGTATCAGAAAATCCCAGAATCAAAGCAGCTGCCGGTCATGGCATCAACCGCTCAACCGAAATCCCTGACGAGATGGACGTGCTCATCGTTGGGACAGGTCCCGCTGCCGTGACCGTTGCTGCGCAACTCGCACACTTTCCCAGCATCAATGTGCGCGCCATTGAGCGGCGGGAAGGTCGACTGACACAAGGACAAGCTGACGGCATTCAGGCGCGTTCGGTCGAAACCTTCCAAGCATTTGGCTTTGCCAACGCGATCGTGGATGAGGCCTACCGCAACGTCGAGATGTGCTTTTGGAAACCCGATGAAAAAACCCCAGAAAACATTGTGCGGGTCTCGCGCGTACCCGATGATGCGCATGGCGTGAGTGAATTTCCGCATATCTATGTGAACCAATCGCGCGTCTTAGATTATTTTTTAGGCCATGCCGAAAACTCCCCTGGAAAAGTCGTGCCAGATTACGGCGTAGAGTTTGTAGGCTTAGAAATTGATGAGAGCAAGACATACCCCGTGGCTGCACGTATCAAATACATAGCAGGCCCCCGCAAGGGAGAAGAGCGCACTGTGGTTGCGAAATACTTGGTCGGTGGCGACGGGGCGCGCAGCAACGTTCGCGCCGCACTGGGCCACAAACTGGAAGGGGATGCCGCATTGCATGCTTGGGGCGTGATCGACGTGCTGTGCAACACGGACTTCCCTGACTTTCAGGTCAAGTGCTCCATTCAATCGCACAGTGCAGGCAACATCTTGCTAATACCGCGCGAAGGCGGTTACCTTTCCCGCCTGTACGTTGATCTGGGCAACCTCAATGAAAACGATGCGGGTGAGATCCGCAAGACCAGTCTTGACGAAATCATCCGTCGTGCCAATGCGATATTGCACCCCTACATCCTGGATGTGAAGAGCGTCGCTTGGTGGTCGGTATACGAAGTTGCCCACCGCGTAACAACGGGCTTCGACAACGTACCCCTTGAACGCGTTGGGCAGCAGCATCCTCGCGCTTTCATTATGGGCGATGCGTGCCACACACACTCCGCTAAAGCAGGCCAGGGTATGAATGTGTCGATTCAGGATGGCTGGAACCTTTCCTGGAAACTAGCTGCGGTGCTTGAAGGCCGCGCGCCAGAGTCACTGCTTGACTCCTATTCAGCCGAACGCCGCGTGATCGCCCAAGACCTCATCAACTTCGATAAAGAATGGTCAACACTCATGGCCCGACCCGTAGACGAATGGGATGACCCACAGGATTTGGCACGCTGGTATGAGAAAACGATTGAATTCCCCATGGGTTTCATGACACAGTACCCAATGAGCCCGATCGTTGCGGGTATTGAGCACCAACACTTAGCTGCAGGCTATCCCATCGGCAAACGCTTCAAATCAACCGAGGTGATACGGCGTGCAGACAACCGTTGGCGTCAAATTGGCCACTTGCATGAAGCCGATGGTCGCTGGCGTGTCTATGTTTTCGCAGATAGCGCAGCACCATCGACCTCCGGAACCCTGACAGCGGATTTCGCACATTGGTGGCTGTCCGACCCAGAGTCGCCACGCGTCAGGTACACCCCGCAGAGTGGAGATACAGATGCTATCTTCGACACGAAAGTCATCTACCAGCAAGACTACACCGAGGTTGAGCCAGGGAATGTTTCTGCAGCATTCAAGCCCACCAAGACTCCTTTTGGCCTCGTTGATGTCAACCAAATTTTTGCATCAGGACATGGGCGAGATATCTTCCGTGATCGCGAAATCCATCGGGATGGCGCGATTGTTGTTGTGCGGCCTGATCAATATGTATCAGGCGTCTTCCCACTCACTGCACGGGCTGAACTGAGTGCATTTTTTACCCAACATATGTTGCCTTTGAGTTAACTTCATAAGCACATGACTTCAACAACCCGGCCGTCAGCGGCAAAGGAAAGTTCCAGGGCTTTTGCGGCCTTGATATGACCGGTTCCGGCCC
>SXSX01000133.1 GCA_005793295.1 Burkholderiales bacterium
ATGATGTGGCCGATGTGGAAGTTGCCGTTGGCGTAGGGCAGGGCGGTGGTAACGAAGAGTTGGCGAGACATAGTCAGGGAAGATGCAAATGGGGGAGAAGTAAGGGCTAGTGGGGACGGCGGGTCACGAAGGGTGGCACTGCGCCAAAGACTGTGATTTTAGACGGCAGCCCTGTGCTTTACCGTTACCAACCAAAGAAGGTGCAAATGTCCTCGCGCTGGTCTTGGGCATCAGAAAAACCCAGGGCCATGAGTTCTTGGGTGTAAGCGCTTTCAAATAGTAAATAACTCGCCATCGCTGCACCCTTGAAGTCCGCCTTGGAAGAGGAGATTCCAACGGCTCCCAGCATGGTACGAACTCCCAAGGGCAATGCCTCAATATGCTTGGACGCAATGGCATCCAAGCGCTGACTTGGCGCAATCACCAAAACCGAAATGGCCCGCAAACGACTGGCACTGCGCAAAGCCTCTGGCACCAAGGCGATGGTTTGGTTAATTCTGCGAACCCTTTCAATGTCAACAGCCAAGGCATCTAGAAAAATACTCGACATGGCATGGCCTGCAATTTGGGCAAGCGAGGGATACGCTCCGTCGGCTTGCGATGGGTCATCCGCTTTGGGCTCGTTCATTCGCCCAGCCCCAACCACCAAAATGCGATCCGCGCCAAGATGAATCGCAGGTGCCAGGGGCGCACTTTGTCGCATGGAGCCATCACCGAAATATTCTTGGTGCGATTGAACTGCAAGCGCTTTTGCGGGAAAAATAAAGGGAATAGCCGAGGATGCAAGTAAATGTCCCAACGTAATCGGAGCGCGAAGGGCGAAGCGCTGCGAGCGCTCCCACAAAGGCAGATCGTTTAAGCCTTGAAAAAAAGTAACGTGTTGGCCTGAGGTGTAACTTGATGCCGTGATGGCGAGCGCTTTCAGGTGGCCTTGGTCAATCAAGGCTTGTAGACGCTTCAAGGGTACCAAGTCCAAAAGCAGTTGACCCAGTGGGGCATTGTTAAGCAAAGACCGCGGTTTGATACGCCACCATTTGGCAACCATCCAACCCACCGAGATCATGCTGAGCCATTGGGCTCCAGAACGCGCCATGCTCAGGCTGTCCGCCTGGTAAATGTGGTTGGCATGCATTGCAGACCACGTATTTGCAATTTTGTTGACTGCTGCATCAAAGTCATCTGCCCCACAGGCCAAAGCCGCAGCGTTGATCGCGCCTGCCGAGGTTCCCACGACAATCGGAAAGGGGTTGACTCGTAACTCAGCCTTTTGTTCCTGGTTTCGTTCTCGGCGAATCTCTGCGATGGCTTGAAGTACACCCACTTGATACGCCGCACGGGCACCACCGCCACTTAAAACAAGGGCTGTTGCAGGAGTTTCAGGCAAACGTGGCATGTCGCGCATGGTTTCATTATCCAGAGAAACCATGCCTTGAGCGCGTTTTCAAAGTACCGCTAGACTCTCGGTTAGTCAAAATTTGAAGGAAACTTTTCGTGGCAGCCTCTGAACAAAGCATTCTTGACGCACTCAAACACGTCATTGACCCCCATACCGGCAAAGATTTTGTCAGCGGTAAGTGCATCAAAAACCTCAAGATGGATGGTGACACAGTGCACTTTAATTTGGAGATGGCATACCCCGCGCAAAGCCTGCTTCAAGGGTACTGCGAAGCTTTGGCCGCAGCAGCCCAAGCCATTGAGGGCGTGGTCCATGTTGAAATTCAGCCAAGCTTGAATATCAGTGCCCACGCGGTTCAAAGAGGGGTTCAACTCCTGCCTGGTGTCAAAAATATTGTGGCAGTTGCATCAGGCAAGGGTGGCGTAGGAAAAAGTACGACCGCAGCCAATCTGGCATTGGCATTGGCCGCCGAAGGGGCAAGCGTGGGTTTGCTCGATGCCGATATTTACGGGCCGAGCATGCCCATGATGATGGGTATTGAAGGCAAGCCTGCTTCTGAAGACGGTAAGACCATGGAACCCATGGTCAATTACGGCGTGCAGGTGATGTCGATTGGGTTTTTAGTCGCCCAAGACGAAGCCATGATTTGGCGTGGCCCGATGGCAACCCAGGCGCTGGAGCAGTTGCTGCGCCAAACCCATTGGAAAGATCTCGATTACTTAATAGTCGACATGCCCCCGGGAACCGGTGATATTCAGCTCACGCTGAGCCAGCGTGTTCCTATGACGGGTGCGGTCGTTGTCACTACACCCCAAGACATCGCGCTTTTGGATGCCAAAAAAGGCATCAAGATGTTTGAAAAAGTAGGCGTTCCTATTTTAGGTATCGTTGAAAACATGGCGGTACACGTCTGCAACAACTGCGGTCATATCGAGCATATTTTTGGTGCCGATGGTGGTAAAAAAATGGCTGCAGATTACGGTATGGATTATTTAGGCGCCTTGCCATTGGCTATGTCGATCCGCGAGCAAGCCGACAGCGGCCGTCCTACGGTGGTCGCGGAGCCTGACGGCGAAGTGGCTGGCTTATACAAAGCTTTGGCGCGTAAAGTTGCCGTGGCGATTGCAGCAAAAAACAAAGATTTTTCTTCCAAATTCCCAAGTATTACGATCAGCAAAGCAACTTAATTAATTTCAGTGTGTTGCGATTATCGGTTTAGTATCTCCCGGTTTGCAAAAACCCTTCTGCATCTAAAATGATCCACAGGATGAATTAAAAGTTCGTATTCCCTGAATGCGTTCATATAAAATTTTGCGTGGGCTGCAGCGGGCTTACCTTTAGTTTTTGGGCTCGCACTAAATTCTACAAAATGTGTTCGATCTTCCGCCTGATTTTTATTTTGTTTGAAAAAAGCTCTGCAACTTACAGTGGTTTCAAGGCTTTTTGTTTAATTGACTATGCATTTACCAACCTCTGTAGACAGTGTTTCTTTAGGCTCCGTGGATGACATGCGCAAGCGCATCCGCAGTAAAAGCAAGCTCAAGGGTCGACAGGTCGACGATATTTCAATCTCCGAAGTTCGGTCCTTGATTGGTGTGGGGCCACACCGCCGTGACCTACTCATTGAGTTACTGCATGTCCTCAATGACGCTTTCAGATGCTTGCATGATCGACATCTAGTGGCTTTGGCTAAGGAGATGAAAATTCCGATGGCCGAGGTGTACGAGGTAGCCACTTTCTACCACCACTTTGAAGTGGTGAGAGGTGAGGGTCAGGCTCCTGGAATCACGGTTCGCGTATGCGACGGTTTGAGTTGTGAATTAGCCGGAGCGCAAGATTTATTGGCCCGTCTGCCAAAAATTTTAGGCCACGATGAGGTTCGCGTGATTCCGGCACCGTGCCTTGGTCGCTGCGAGCAAGCCCCAGTGGCCGTGGTTCATCAAAACCCGATTCCGTTTGCTTCAACTGAAGCCATAGCGTCTGCTGTGAAAGCTGCAGCGGTGTCTCACCCCGCAGGGACTCAGGCAAAAGTATTTGACGCCGCATCTTTGGCTGAAAAATCGATTTCTCCCGTCACGAAGGACGTGAAAGTATCTCCGGATTACGTAGGGTTAGAGGCCTACCTTGCGCAAGGCGGCTACGCATTAGCGGCAGCGCTTTCTAATGGCCAGCAAGACGGCGAAGCCGTGGTCAAAGCGATGGAAGACTCCGGTCTTCGCGGCTTGGGTGGTGCGGGTTTCCCGGCTGGGCGGAAATGGCGCATTGTTCGGGACCAAGTGGCGCCAAAGTTAATGGCGGTCAATATTGACGAAGGCGAACCCGGAACCTTCAAAGACCGCACATATTTAGAGCGCGACCCCCACCGATTTTTAGAAGGTCTCTTAGTGGCTGCCAAGGTCGTTGGGATTGACGCTTGCTATATTTATCTGCGCGACGAATACCACGGTTGCCGTGCTATTTTGGAAGCCGAGTTGGCTAAGCTACAAGCCAATTCGCCGTGTCCGCTTCCCACAATAGAACTACGCCGTGGCGCTGGTGCCTATATCTGTGGCGAAGAGTCGGCGATGATTGAAAGTATTGAAGGTAAGCGGGGCGAACCCCGTATGCGCCCTCCCTATATTGCCCAGGTAGGCTTGTTTGGCCGCCCCACGCTTGAACATAATTTTGAAACCTTGTACTGGGTGCGTGACATTGTTCAAAAAGGCCCGCAGTGGTTTAGCAGTTTTGGCCGCAATGGGCGCAAAGGACTGCGCAGCTTTAGTGTGAGTGGGCGGGTAAAAAACCCTGGCGTAAAGCTTGCCCCCGCAGGGATTAACTTGCAAGAACTGGTGGATGAATACTGTGGCGGCATGGCCGAGGGCCACACGCTCTATGCCTACTTGCCTGGAGGTGCATCGGGTGGAATTTTGCCGGCGAGTATGGCCAACATCCCCTTAGACTTTGATACGCTGCAGCCCCATGGCTGTTTTATTGGATCTGCCGCAGTGATCGTTCTCAGTCAAAAAGACACTGCCCGGGATGCAGCGCTCAACATGATGCGTTTCTTTGCCCACGAAAGCTGCGGTCAATGTACGCCATGCCGTGTGGGAACAGCCAAGGCCGCTACCTTGATGCAGGCCAAAACATGGGACAACGAAACCTTGGAAGACCTCAACGTGGTCATGACCGATGCGTCCATTTGCGGCCTAGGCCAAGCAGCGCCCAACCCAGTTCGTTGTGTTCAAAAATACTTTCCACAGGAGGTCATGTAAATGAACGCCCCTGCCAAGCTCTCAGAAATCACTGTCAAAACCATCGAATTCAAACTCGACCAGCAAACGGTTCACGCCTTTGAGGGCGAGTCAATCCTAAAGGCTGCTAAGCGCCACGGAATTGATATCCCCCACCTTTGCTACAAAGATGGAATGCGTGCCGATGGCAATTGTCGTGCCTGCGTTGTCGAGGTCAAAGGCGAGCGCACGCTGGCCCCCAGCTGCTGCCGCAACGCAACCGAAGGCATGGAAGTTCAGTCGCAAAGTGAGCGTGCAGTCAAAAGCCAAAAAATGGTTCTTGAAATGCTTCTCTCTGACATGCCCGATACTGGCTACAAGTGGGACGAGACCAACGAAAAATTGCAGCACGGCGAACTCAGCGTCTGGGCTGATCGCATGGATGTCACCGTTCGCCCAGAGTTAAAAGCGCTGCGCCGCGAACAACCCAACGCCGATATTTCCCACCCGGCAATGGCGGTTAATTTGGACGCCTGTATTCAATGCAACCGTTGTGTTCGTGCGTGCCGTGAAGAGCAGGTTAATGACGTGATTGGCTATGCGCTGCGTGGCTCACACAGCGAAATTGTGTTTGACTTGCATGACCCGATGGGGGAGAGCACCTGCGTGGCTTGCGGCGAATGTGTGCAAGCCTGTCCCACCGGCGCGTTGATGCCTAAAACCCAAATTGGCAGCCAAATCGTTGATAAAAAAGTAGATTCCGTTTGTCCGTTTTGCGGCGTCGGTTGTTTGCTGACCTACAACGTGAAAGACAACAAAATTGTGAGTGTGGATGGCCGTGACGGCCCTGCCAACCACAACCGTTTGTGTGTCAAAGGCCGCTTTGGTTTTGACTACGCCCACAGCGGGCAGCGTCTTACGGTTCCGTTGATTCGCAAAACCGGCGTTTCCAAAGACCCAGAAATGCTGAACCGCTTAAACCGCGATACCGCAGACTGGTCAGAAGTTTTTCGTGAAGCGACGTGGGAAGAGGCGATGGGGCTTGCAGCGGGTAATCTCACTCAACTGCGCGACACGTTTGGGCCTAAGTCTTTGGCCGGTTTTGGCTCAGCCAAAGGCAGCAACGAAGAAGCCTATTTATTCCAAAAATTGGTACGAACTGGATTCGGCTCTAACAACGTGGACCATTGCACCCGGTTGTGTCACGCCTCTAGCGTAGCGGCCTTGCTTGAAGGCGTGGGCTCGGGCGCGGTGAGTAACCAAGTCAACGACGTCGAGCATTCCGATCTTATCTTTGTGATCGGCTCCAACCCGACGTCTAACCACCCCGTAGCCGCCACTTGGATGAAGAATGCCGCCAAGAAAGGCGCCAAAATCATTTTGGCGGATCCGCGCATTACCGACTTGGGTAAACACGCCTGGAGAACCTTGCAGTTCAAGGCCGATACCGATGTCGCCATGCTCAATGCGCTCATCCATGTGGTGATTGAAGAAGGACTGGCAGACCAAGACTTTATTGCCAAACGCGCAAGCAACTACGAGGCCCTCAAAGAAAACGTCAAGGGCTACAGCCCCGAAGCGATGGAGCCCATTTGTGGCATCCCAGCGCAAACTTTGCGCGAAGTGGCCCGTGCGTTTGCCAAAGCCAAAGGCGCAATGATTCTGTGGGGAATGGGCGTGAGCCAACACGTTCACGGAACCGACAACGCCCGTTGTTTGATTGCCTTGGTCACAGTCACCGGGCAGATCGGCAAACCGGGCTCGGGCCTACATCCTTTGCGCGGCCAAAACAACGTCCAAGGTGCCAGCGACGCGGGTCTGATACCGATGATGTTCCCCAACTACCAGCGCGTGACCAACAAGGCTGCCCACGCGTGGTTTGAAGATTTTTGGGGTACCAAGCTTGATGATCAACCCGGCTATACCGTGGTGGAAATCATGCACAAAGCATTGGCACCTGACAGTGATCCGCACAAGATTCGCGGCATGTATATCATGGGCGAAAACCCCGCGATGAGTGATCCCGACTTGAACCATGCCCGCCACGCCTTGGCAAGTTTGGAGCATTTGGTGGTCCAAGATATTTTTATGACAGAAACCGCATGGTTGGCTGATGTTGTATTACCTGCAACCGCTTGGCCAGAGAAAAATGGCACGGTCAGTAACACCGACCGCATGGTGCAACTGGGTAAGCAAGCCATCAATCCGCCCGGCCAAGCCCGCCCTGATTTATGGATCATTCAAGACATCGCCAAACGCATGGGCCTGAGTTGGAATTACCATGGTGAATTTGATGGTGTGGCACAGGTCTACGACGAAATGCGCCGGGCGATGCATACGGCGATTTCAGGAATTACCTGGGAGCGCTTACAGCGGGAATCAAGTGTCACTTACCCCTGTTTGACGGAAGATGATCCTGGCGCTCCCACTGTGTTCTTGCAGAAGTTTGCAACTGATGATGGGCTGGTTCACTTGGTTCCGGCGGACATTATTCCTGCCAATGAAAGACCGGACAATGAGTTCCCGTTTGTATTGATTACAGGTCGGCAACTCGAGCACTGGCATACCGGCAGCATGACACGACGCGCAAGCGTACTTGATGCGATTGAGCCCATGGCTACAGCATCTATGTGTGGCGAAGATTTGGCCAAAATGGGACTGGACACAGGCGATGTCATCACAGTCCAGTCCCGCCGAGGCAAGGTGGCGATTCATGTGCGCCGGGACGATGGAACGCCTCGCGGAGCAGTTTTCATTCCGTTTGCTTACTATGAAGCTGCGGCCAACCTGATGACCAACGCGGCGCTTGATCCGTTTGGAAAAATTCCCGAGTTCAAATACTGCGCGGTCGCTGTTGAAAAAGGCGGAACCCCTGCAAGTGTGCCTGGTTACGGACCTCAGTGATAAGCAAAAACCCATTTCCCCGTTTAACCCAATCGCTTGCGCCTTTGACGCACTCGATTGCGGTCGTCAATGAATTTGGCGAGAATCAATCTCTGGAGATTCCCTCGGAGCGGGCGTTGACCGTTTATGTAGATAAACGTGAGTTGGTCACGCTGATGACCTTGGGCGCTCAGCCTGAATGGCTGGTTTTGGGCTACTTGTTAAACCAGCGCTTGATCCAAAACGTGCGCGATATTGAGTCTATCACCGTGGACTGGGAAGTAGGCGCAGCTGCCGTCAAAACCTATGCGGGTATTGCCAATTTAAAGGAAAAAACTGAACGCCGTGTGGTGACCAGCGGTTGCGGACAAGGCAGCGTGTTTGGCGATTTAATGGCAGATGTGGACACCATTGTTTTGCCCATCTCCCATATCACGCAGGCCCAAATTTATGGCATTGTGAACACTATTCGATTGCACGAGAGCATCTACAAAGCGGCAGGTTCTGTGCATGGTTGTGCCTTGTTTGAAGGCGAGTCCATGTTGATGTTTGTGGAAGATGTGGGCCGGCACAACGCGATTGATGCCATTGCGGGTTGGATGTCCTTGCAAGGCGAGGTGGGGCTCAAGGCTAGTGACAAGGTGTTCTACACCACAGGCCGGTTAACCAGTGAAATGGTGATCAAGGGCGCTCAGATGGGTGTTCCGATCGTGATTTCTCGCAGCGGAATCACCCAAATGGGCCAAGCCGTTGCCCAGCAACTCGGCGTATGTACCATCGGCCGCGCAATCAACAAGCGCTTTCTCTGTTTCAGCGCCCCTCATCGATTGGTTTTACAGCCTGAATTGGCTGGCGCACGACTCCGCGTGGCCTAACCAAAACAGTTCGCTAGCCATCTAGGCACTCTATTCGAAGAGTTTGAAGCCTACCGCTGCAATGAATCCAATCAGGGTCGAAAAGCCCGCCATATTGGGTGTTGAAAGATGGGCGGCCTCAGGCAGCATGGCTGAGCCAATCATGGTCAGCATCGCGCCGGCTGCAATGCCTTCTACGACGATCATTGCGCTGTGGGGAATCGACTCCCCTACATAAGCGCCAAACGCAGCGCCTAGGGCACAAATCACAGTCAAAGTCATCCAGAGCATAATGATTTTGGTTGTCGAAAAACCTTGCTGCTTCATGTTGACGCTGGCGGATAGGGCTTCAGGAAAGTTAGACAAGAACAAGGCACCCACCAGAGTGAGTGGCATCACATCAAAAAACGTCAGAGTGACACCTGCGGTTGTTTTTGCTGCAACTAAAGACAGCATCACGGTGCCGATCACAAAACTCTCTGGAATGACGTCTAAAAGATTGCCTAACCAAATTGCCATACCCGCATTGCTATGTTCTTCTTTCATCGAGCTCAAATCATGGGCACTGGGAACATCCTTGCCCCCAGTTCGAAGGGCCGTAATGGCCATATTGGCCCACTGCTGTTTGGCAACAGCGGCTTGATCTAGATGGCGCTTATTTTCTGAAATACGCTCACTGGCGAGCTCTCTCACGGTTGTCGCAAATTCAGGGTACTGGCGAGAAAAAGACTCGTACTGGGCTTGGTGCAATACGAGCAATTCGGCTGGACCATGTTCTGCCACTGCCGTGGTGCCGTGCGGTTGATGCGCTAGAAAGGACACTTCCCCAATCAGGTCGCCGCGCGCTGCAATGCGCTCATCGCCGTCGGAATGCGTCAGCGACACACTCCCGGATCTCACAATGTACAACTCATGCGAAGCATCGCCGATTCCAAATAGTGCTTCACCTTCAACCAAAAACTTAGGGTGCAATAGTCTGACCAGTTCGTGCATTAAGTCTGGTGCCATGCTGCTGAAAAAGGATGAGTTACCAATGGACTGCATCAACTCAGATTGCTGTTTGTGTTTATTTTTAGAGTGCTGAGAAATTAAATAAGCCCCTTTTCGCAAATACCCGCCGTGGGCACTGAGCATTTGGTCTAGGAAAATAAAAATCGCTCCTCCGCCCACCATGGCCAGCAGCAGAGCGATAAAGTGGTGGGTTTCGGTGCTTCGATTGGCTAAATCGGCATGGGATAAGGCAACCACAGTCGGGGATACCAACTCGATGGCAAGAGCAGAAATCAAGGCGCCCGCACCAAAGCCACACATGGCTCCGACAGTTCCATTGGACATCGGTGTTGTGATGCCGACGATGGCACCCAACACCATGGACCCAGCAGCAATGGCCCCAAGGATAGCGGCCCATAAGATCAGGGTGTTTCCCATATCAGTCATAACGACTCCTTTGGTAGATACCTTTGAAGTGTATGGGTTAAATCTTATTAACCATCAAATAATTAACTTCTTCGATTTAAACGCCACTTTCCCAATCAACCCATGCGTCACTGCCTGCGACAATGAAGGAGTTCTCTATATTCTTTTTAAATCTGATCCCTCGAATGAAACCTGATGTGTTGGCCCTGTGCGCGATTTTTTTGTGGGCTGCCTTAGCGCCATTGGGCGTGCAGCTATCGCATATCCCTCCCTTTCTTCTGACGGGGCTCGGATTGCTCATTGGGAGCCTGATTTCACTTCCTTTGGCTTGGTTTCGCATTTCACTTTGGAAGGTTCCACTGCCTACTTTATTGGTGGGAATCTATGGGCTCTTTGGCTTTCACTTTTTATTATTCATGGCTTTGCGCCACGCCCCAGCCGTGGAGGCCAACCTTATTAACTACCTCTGGCCGCTAGGCATGGTGGTGTTGGCGCCGTTGTTCTTGAAAGAGGTGGCATTGCGTGTGCGCCATGTCGCTGCGGCTTTGATTGGTTTTTCAGGTGCTGCAATCGCCATCCTTGGGCAGGGGAACGCACCTTTTGCGTTGGATGGATTCCACTTGGGTTATGGCCTTGCGCTGATGTCGGCCTTGGTGTGGGCCAGTTATTCGCTGATGACCCGGCGACTTCTCGCGTTTCCAACCGCTGCGGTTGGCGGTTTTGCTGCGGCTTCTGGTTTACTTTCGCTGCTGTGCCACGCGTGGTTGGAGCCCGCCGTTACGCTTACCACCCAAGATTTGGTGTTGATCTGTATTCTCGGATTGGGCCCCTTGGGCGGTGCCTTTTTTCTTTGGGATGCAGCAATCAAACAAGGAGACACGCAGCGTATTGGTTTGCTGGCATTTGCCACACCCATTTTGTCAACGGTCTTGCTCCTCATTACCACTGGACAAGTGCTGCAATGGAATGTGGCAATTGCCGCAACGCTGGTCGTAGGTGCAGCGTTTTGGGGCAGCCGGTAGGCCAGCCCCAAACTTTGCTTATTCCACCTTAGTTGCGAACTGCGTACCCGAGCGGCGTACTTTTTTCAAATTCACAAGCCAGTCTTGGGCTGTATTACGGTAGCCGAGAGCCATGATCACTGCGCTGCGAAGACCGCGGGCTTTCAGACCTAAAATTTCGTCGATTCCGGCGGGGTCAAAACCTTCCATGGGAGTTGCATCGACTTCTTCAAACGCGGCCGCAATCAAGGCTGTACCTAAGCCAATATAAGCTTGCTTGGCAGCGTGCTGAAAATTTGCTTCAGCGCCACGGGTGGGGTAGCTCCCTAGCAACATCTTGCGGTAGTTTTCCCAACCTTCGTCTTTGGAGTTGCGCTCAGTATTGTGTAAATCAAACATCATATTGATGCGCTCTGGGGTGTAATCGTCCCATGCGGCAAAAACCAAAAGATGTGAACCGTCGGTAATCTGTGATTGTCCGAAGGCTTTCGGTTTGATTTGTTCGCGAACAGCCTTGCTCTTGACTACGATAATTTCATAGGGTTGGAGTCCGCTAGAGGTAGGCGCAAGCCGAGCTGCTTCAACAATGCGGTCTACTTTTTCATCGGAAACCGCCTGTGCGGGATCCATTTTTTTGGTGGCATAGCGCCATTGCAATTTTTTTAAGAGTTCAGTCATGGGTTGAGGTTAGAGTTCTGTTGATGCAATGCCTTATCTCACGAGATGTGAAGGGACATTCAAGGTATTTTACTTTTGCGTTAAGGTCAGGCAATGAAGCAATCTTTTTGGCGTCTTGGATGGCGTACGTTGTGGCGTGATGTTCGATCGGGCGAGCTGCGACTTTTGGTGTTGGCGGTAACTTTGGCGGTAGCCGCTTTGACGGCGGTGGGATTTTTCGCCGACCGTTTGCAAGGCGGCTTGCAGCGTGATGCCCGACAGCTCTTAGGTGGTGATGCGGTGGTGGCGACCGATAACCCTACACCTGAGGTGTTTACCCAACAGGCGCAACGGCAAGGCCTCAAGGCAGTGCATACCTTGACGTTCCCAACTATGGCAAGAGCAAGCGATATGCAAGGCGGGTCAGCCAAGCTGGTGGCCTTGAAGGCCGTTGAGCCTGGCTACCCCTTGCGGGGATCGCTAAGAATCAAGTCTCAAACCGGTGCGATTGAAAAAGTGGCCAAGACGATTCCTGAACGTGGACAAGTGTGGGTAGAGCCTCAGTTGATGGATGCGTTGGGGCTCGCGCTGGGGGATGCGCTCTTGTTGGGTAACAGTCGATTCACCATTGCCGCAGCGATTGCCGTTGAACCTGACCGTGGCACAGGATTTATGAATTTTTCACCCCGTGTCATGGTCAACCGTGCTGATATAGAGGCAACCGGATTAATTCAACCGGCAAGCCGCATTAGTTACCGAATGGCTGTGGCAGGCGATGAAGCCCAGGTCAAAGCCTTTGTGAAGTGGGCAGACCTCCAAATTAAGGGTGACCAACCCATGCGCGGTGTGCGTATCGAGTCGGTGGAGACCGGCCGCCCAGAGATGGGGCAGACTCTTGACCGCGCAAGCAAGTTCTTAAGTTTGGTGGCCTTGCTAGCAGCCCTTCTTAGCGCGGTAGCGGTCGCTCTGGCAGCGCGTTCTTTTGCGGCCAGCCATTTGGATGATTGCGCTATGTTGCGTGTCCTAGGCTTAAGCCAACGCACGATTGCTGCTAGCTATTGCTGGGAGTTTGCTCTGGTTGGGTTATTTGCCAGCGGCTTAGGCGTTGCCATCGGTTTTGGTGTGCATTACCTTTTCGTGGCATTACTCGCGGGTCTTGTCGATGCAAGCTTGCCGACAGCGAGTGTGGTGCCCGTATTTTTAGGTTTAGGAATGGGCTTGACGTTGTTGGTGGCATTTGGTTTGCCACCGATTTTGCAATTGGCCCAAGTGCCTCCTTTGCGGGTGATCCGCCGCGACGTTGGTAATTTACGTCCCGCTTCTCTGGGTGTTTTGTCCATTGGTGTTGCTGGGTTTGCCGCTTTGCTATTGGCAGTCAGTAGCGACTTGACTTTAGGTCTGATTGCCGTGGGGGGCTTTGCGGGGGCCGTCTTGATTTTTGCGGGAATGGGTTGGCTGGCGATCAAGGTGTTGCGTTGGAGCGTGAACGATGCGACCGCGCCCCGCGCCTTGGTATTGGCGACGCGCCAAATTGCGGCGCGTCCAGCTTTTACGGTGGTTCAAGTTAGCGCTTTGGCTGTGGGTTTGTTGGCGCTCATCCTTCTCGTTTTGTTGCGCACAGATCTCATCAGTAGCTGGAAAAAGGCGACGCCCGCCGACGCGCCCAATCGGATTGTCATCAACGTGAGTCCCGATCAATCGAATGATTTTCAGCAAACGCTCAAACGCGCAGGGGTTGAAAAATTCGATTGGTATCCGATGATCAGGGGGCGCTTGGTCGCTATTAATGGACGAGATGTCTCCCCCGATGATTTCATAGAGGACCGTGCCAAGCGACTGGTGGACCGTGAATTTAATCTCAGTCACAGCGCGGTTAAGCCTATCAACAACCTGATTGTTGAAGGACGATGGACGGCAGAAGAAAAGGGCGCCATCAGCATGGAAGAGGGCATCAACCAAACTTTGGGCTTGAAATTGGGTGACACCCTGCGTTTTGATATTGCGGGTATGCAGTCGGATGCCACGATCACTTCGATACGTAAAGTGGATTGGGGTTCGATGCGGGCTAACTTCTTTGCGATGTACCCGGTCAGTCAAATGGGCCAAGTGCCTGCGACTTATATGGGCGCATTCAAAGCGCCATTCACCCCGGGCTTTGACAATGCCCTTGCAAGAGCGTTTCCAAATGCGACCAACATCGATATGAGCGCCACGATCAGCCAGGTCCAACGGGTCTTAGACCAAGTCATTGGGGCCGTCGAGTTTTTATTTGGCTTCACCTTGGCGGCAGGATTGGTGGTTTTATTCGCAGCAGTTAGCGCCACACGTGAGGAGCGCGCCCGCGACTTTGCCATCATGCGGGCCATTGGGGCACAAAACCGTTTGCTGCGCCAAGTTCAGCGGATCGAGCTCGCGGGCGTTGGCCTCTTGGCTGGCTTTTTGGCCTCGTGCGTCGCAAGCGTCGTGGGTTGGGCCCTTGCCAGGTATGTATTCGAGTTTTCTTGGACGGTTTCGCTGTGGGTGCCCTTGGTGGGCGCACTCGTTGGTGCAGTTTTGGCGCTGGCAGCGGGTTGGTGGGGCTTGCGAGAGGTCTTAAGCAGGCCGGTTGTCGAAACCCTGCGTAAAGCCGCGAGTTGACACAGTAGCGGCTAGTTTCAGTAAAACCCTTTTCCGACTAGGGTAAGTACCAATCCCAAACCCCAGGCAAAAGCCAACAATGACTGTGTATTTCATTTCATAGGCACGCGACTTCATAACTTGCGTGCTTTTACCCTCTCCTAGGAGTTACGCATGCAAAAAACGTTGCATATCAACGCAGACAAGTGCACAGGCTGTATGCAGTGCGAAATGGCGTGTTCGTTTGAGAATTACGGCACATTTGCGACCGCTAAATCGCGTATCAAGGTGTTTGATTTCCACCATACCGGAAAAAAAGTCCCTTACACCTGCACGCAATGTGACGAGGCGTGGTGTTTGCATGCGTGTCCCGTAGAAGCCATCACGGTGGACAAAGCGACTGGTGCCAAAGTGGTGAATGAAGCCACTTGCGTGGGTTGCAAAGTGTGCACCATTGCATGCCCGTTTGGGACGATTAATTATGTAGAAGAAACTGGCAAGGTGCAAAAGTGCGACCTCTGCGGTGGAGACCCGGCATGTGCCTCTGCTTGCCCAACAGGCGCTATCACTTTCATTGACTCTAACTGGACTGGCCTTGGCAAGATGGAACAGTGGGCTGACAAATTGGCTAACCAGCCGAGCGCAGGCTAAAACCAAAGCTGCTACTAAAACGTTTATTACCTCATTTCTAGGAGCATCACTATGGCATGGGCTGGAAAAATTCTTCGCGTTGACTTAACCGCAGGAACCGTTAAGTCTGAACCCCTCAAAAAAGAGTGGGCACGTAACTACTTAGGCTCACGCGGCTTGGGATCGAAATACTTGGTCGAAGAGGTTGACGCGAAAGTCGATCCCTTATCCCCAGCGAACAAAATCATTTGGGCAACCGGCCCCTTGACCGGAACGATGGCCTCCACAGGCGGACGCTATACGGTGATTACTAAAAGCCCGTTGACTGGCACGATTGCTTGCTCCAACTCCGGCGGTTACTGGGGTGCTGAATTCAAAATGGCCGGTTGGGATATGGTGATCTTTGAAGGTAAGAGCGCCAAGCCGGTCTACCTTTACGTCAATGACGATGTCGCGGAATTGCGTGACGCCTCGCATTTGTGGGGCAAGAGTGTTTGGGAAACCGAGGAGACTTTGAAGAAAAGCCTGCAAGATCCGTTAACCCGGGTGTCGAGCATCGGCAAAGCCGGCGAGAACGGCGTTTTGTACGCTGCCGTGGTGAACGATTTACACCGCGCTGCCGGCCGTTCTGGCGTAGGAACTGTCATGGGCAGCAAAAATCTCAAAGCCATTGCCGTTCGAGGCACCAAAGGCGTGGGCAATATTCTCAACCCCAAAGCATTCATGAAAGCCACGGCCGAGAAGAAAAAAATCTTGGCTGAAAACGGCGTCACTGGCCAAGGCTTGCCCGCCTATGGAACCCAAGTGCTGATGAACGTGATCAACGAAGTCGGCGGACTGCCTACTCGCAATCACCGCGACAACCAGTTTGAGGGTGCCAAAGACATCTCAGCAGAGGCGATGGCAACCCCCCGCGCGACCGATGGTAAAAAACAACTGGTGACCAACCAAGCCTGTTTTGGTTGCACCATTGCCTGCGGCCGTATCAGCAAGATGGACCAAGGCCACTTTACGGTCGCCAACAAACCCCAATACTGGGGTGCTTCAGGCGGCTTGGAGTACGAAGCAGCTTGGGCGCTGGGCGCGGCCAATGGCGTCAATGACTTGGAGACTTTGCAGTACGCCACCATGCTTTGCAATGAAGAAGGCATTGACCCCATTAGCTTTGGAGCAACGGTAGGCGCAGTCATGGAGTTGTATGACATGGGCGTTCTGACCAAAGAGCAAGTGGGTATCGAAGCAAAATTCGGCTCTGCCCAAGCGCTGGCTTATCTGGTTGAAGAAACGATTTACAGCCGTGGTTTTGGTAAAGAAATCGGCCAAGGCTCCAAGCGATTAACCGCGAAATACGGCCATCCTGAACTCAGTATGTCCAGCAAAGGCCAAGAGTTCCCCGCTTATGACGGACGTGCGATCCAAGGTATTGGCTTGGCTTACGCCACCTCCAACCGTGGCGGCTGCCATCTTCGCGGCTACACGATTGCGTCTGAAGTGCTTGGTATCCCAGTGAAGACGGATCCTCTGGAGCATGAAGGCAAGCCCGAGTTGGTTAAAGCCTTTCAAGACGCCACGGCAGCGTTTGACTCATCGGGCCTGTGTATCTTCACGACCTTTGCTTGGGGCTTAGCAGATTTGGCGCCTCAAATGCAAGCGGCTATTGGCGAGGAATACACCACCGAAGAGTTGGAAAAAATTGGTGAACGTATTTGGAATATGGAGCGCGAGTTCAACAACCGAGCTGGCTTCACTGCCAAAGACGACAGTTTGCCTCCGCGCTTACTCAAAGAAGCCTGCAAAACCGGCCCTGCCACTGGCAAGGTGAATATGCTCGCTGACATGATGCCCAAGTACTACGCAGCCCGCGGTTGGGACAAAGAGGGACACCCTACTGCGGCAACCCGCAAGCGTTTGAGCTTGTAATTAAATAGCGAGTCACCATGACCCACCACGTCATTCTTGGCGCCGGGCCAGCGGGCGTGATTGCTGCAGAAACTCTGCGTAAACACGCCCCGCTGGATAACATCACTATCATCGGTGATGAACCTGAGGCGGCGTATTCCCGCATGGCTATTCCTTACTTGCTAATTGGCAAGGTCGCCGAGGGTGGTACCCATTTACGCAAGAGCCCAACGCACTTTGCTGATTTGAAGATTCAAGTCCTTCAAGACGGCGCAAGCAGCGTAGATGTTGTCAAAAAAAGTATCACGCTTGGCTCCGGTAAAAAAGTGCCCTTTGACACACTTTTACTGGCTACCGGTTCACGCCCTGTGCATCCACCGATTGCTGGCATGGAAAGTGCGGGAGTGCATACCTGCTGGACGCTGGATGATGCGCGAAAGATCATGAAGCTTGCAAATCCAGGCGCGAAGGTTTTACAAATGGGCGCAGGTTTTATTGGCTGCATCATCATGGAAGCTTTGGCTGCAAGGGGAGTCGAACTTAGCGTGGTAGAAATGGGCGACCGCATGGTGCCCCGCATGATGGGGTCGACCGCAGGTGGAATGATTCGCGATTGGTGTGAGAAAAAAGGGGTACAGGTCTTTACGGGAACAAAAGTAGAAGCCATTGCTCCAGGAAAACCTCTCAAAGTCAAACTCTCCAACGGTAAAAACGTTGAGGCCGATTTGGTAATTAGCGCTACTGGTGTTCGTCCGTGTATTGAGTTCTTAAAGGGCAGCAGTATTGCGTGTAAAGCGGGTGTGCTGACAGACGCCCATCTTCAAACCAATGTGGCTGGAATTTACGCCGCAGGCGACTGCGCTGAGGCCATGGACTTGCTTACCGGTACCACGGTTGTGAGTGCTATTCAACCCAATGCGGCTGAACAAGCACGTATTGCGGCCCTCAATATGTTTGATTTTTCCAAAGGTAAACCTGCTAGTGCGCAGCTTAAGCAAGTTCCCCAAATCAACGTGCTAGATACTTTGGGACTCATTTCAACGAGCTTTGGGCAGTGGCAAGGTGTCAAAGGCGGCGAACATGTAGAGATTACAGACGCGGCTGCGGGGCGTCACCTGAGTTTGCAATTTTCTGGCGATGTCTTGGTCGGATGTAACTCGGTGGGTTGGACAGACCACGTCGGGGTCATGCGTGGTTTGGTAGATGGCAAGGTCCACTTAGGCGAGTGGAAAACCATTTTGCAAAATGACCCAACCCAAATCGCTGAGGCTTACTTGGCGTGTGCCCAAGGACAAGGCCAATGGGCGGGTGCGCAAGATGCGCGTCGGCGTTAGTATTGGGCGATGAAAATCACGTTCAAACTGTTCGCGTCCCTTACCGAATACCTCCCTCAACAAGCGCGCTACACCAACGTCATTGAACTCGATGTGGCGCCTGATGCCAGCATCTCCCAGATCATTGAACCCTTTGGATTGCCTGAAAAAATGGTCCATCTGGTTCTGATCAACGGAACCTATATCGCCCCTGAAAACCGCATGACCCAAACCTTGAAAGAGGGAGATGCGCTGGCAATCTGGCCGCCCATTGCCGGGGGCTAATTCCTGAACAATGCAATCGTTTTACGAAGAACGCTTTGAGCGGGAGATGGGCTGTACTGAAAAAGAATGGCTCAGTTGGTTGCCCAATGCCATTGGCGAGCATCACTGGAAAATGCAAGACCAGACGGTGGGCGTGCGCATTGGTGATGGGGCGCTGGGATTGAAATGGAAAGTGGGTGAACCGCGGGTGATTGCCTTAGCGCGAATCCCTCGGCTCTTGGTGAGTTTCCGATTTGCTGGCGTTGACGAACCTTCGCGTTATCTGTTTATGAAACGCTTTGATCTTTTCATGCAGCGCGGGGGCGGCTAGGCTTTTTAGAAAAATCCCACCAGGGCAAAACGGTGCGAAGCGATTGAACTTGACCACTTTGCTGTGGTGTGTAGCCTTCAAGGCTAAGCAAAATTTCGGTCCATTGCGGCTTTTGCAGTAACGCACGCAAGGCCACAACAGGAGCCTGATCCAAGGCAGATTTCAAGCAAACCAAGTGGTAACTTTCCTGCGCCAGGGGAACGAAGTCTAGGCCTTGGGCCTTGGCTGCTAGGGCAATTCCCAAGCCTGCATCAGCGCTACCGCTGGCAACCGCATGGGCCACCGCTGTATGGCTGGGCTCGGTATGTTCATAACCCATGATTTCACCGCTCTGAATACCTTGCTGGGCCAGCAACTCATCAATCACCACGCGCGTTCCAGTTCCTAGGGCGCGGTTCATGTATCGCGCCTGCAGGCGCTGCACATCATGCAAGCTTTTTAAATTTAAAGGGTTACCTGCAGCAACCATCAGACCCTGCGTGCGGTTGGCAAAGCCAATGATTTTGTGCAAACCGGGCTGAAGCAAGGGTTTGTAGGTACGCTCGGCCAGCGAGCCAGGTGCGGGGTGTTGGAGGGTATGAAACCCCGCCATGACGCAGCGCCCTTCGTTGAGTGCGCGGATCGCGTCCACACTTCCGCAAAAACGGATATCTAAATGCAATTGCCCTTCGCCGATTGGGGCGGTATTTAAAGCATGTTCAC
>SXSX01000134.1 GCA_005793295.1 Burkholderiales bacterium
CGCCGCCGAGGTTGGCTCAAGTAACTCCAATCGCTTGGCAGTTACTTAGAGTCTCGCAGTTCGCGCCGCAGAATTTTCCCGACTGGCGTCTTAGGTAGGTCGGCGCGAAACTCAATGACCTTGGGTTGTTTGTAACCCGTGAGATTTTCTTTGCAATGGGCACGAACCGAGGCTTCGCTCAAGTTGGGGTCTTTTTTCACGATCACAAGTTTGACCGCCTCCCCCGTTTGTTCATCGGCCATACCAATGCAAGCGCATTCCATCACGCCTGGGAGCTGGGCTACAACATCTTCAATTTCAGTGGGGTACACATTAAAGCCACTGACCAAAATCATGTCCTTTTTACGGTCGACAATTTTGAAGTAGCCGCGATCGTCGACGGTTCCGATATCTCCAGACTTGAAGTAACCATCTGCCGTCATTACTTTGGCGGTTTCATCCGGGCGCTGCCAATATCCAGCCATCACCTGCGGGCCCTTGATAGCAATCTCACCCGACTGCCCTGGCGGCGTTTCGTTGCCATCATCATCGAGCAACTTCATGTAGGTGCTTGGCAGCGGAATGCCGATGGTGCCGGTATAGGCTGTATCGGTCACCACGTTGCAACTAGCCGAAGGCGAGGTTTCGCTCAGGCCGTATCCCTCACAAATAGGACAACCCGTTTTATCAACCCATAATTTCGCGACGCTACTTTGAACTGCGGTACCACCGCCTACTGACACCTTGAGGTGACTCCAATCCACCGTGTTGAAATCAGGGTGATTCGCTAAACCGTTAAATAGCGTATTGACGGCGGGAAAGCTGTGAATACAGTGCTTTGACAACTCTTTAAGGACGGCGGGGATGTCACGCGGATTGGGGATCAAGATCAGTTTTCCACCGGTGCGCATGCTTAGCATCATGCCTACCGTAAAAGCAAAAATATGGTACAGCGGCAATGCGCAAACGCCCGTGGGTTGTTCGTTCTCCGGCACCTTCGCCATCACGGGTTGGTTCCAAGACTCTGACTGCAAGACGTTGGCAATGAGGTTGCGATGCAGCAAGACGGCGCCTTTGGAAACTCCGGTGGTGCCGCCCGTGTATTGCAATACCGCCACTTCATCGGCGTGTATCATTGGTTTGGAAAATGGCGCAGCAGCGCCTACCGCAATGGCCGAATTAAAGCGTACAGCGTGAGGCAAGTTAAATGGGGGAACCAACTTCTTGACGTTGCGCACCACGTAATTCACCAAACCGCCTTTGAGCCAACCGAGCTGATCGCCCATAGCGCACAGCACAATATGCTTGACCGACGTGGCCTCCAAGCATTTCTCTAGCGTATTGGCAAAATTTTCAATGATGACAATGGCCTTGGCGCCCGAGTCTTTTAACTGGTGCTCCAACTCGCGCGGGGTGTACAAGGGATTGACGTTCACGACCACAAAACCTGCGCGCAAGATTCCAGCAACGGCCACCGGGTATTGCGGCACGTTAGGCATTATGATTGCAACCCGGTCCCCCTTGGTCAAGCCCAAGCCTTGCAAGTACGCCGCAAAAGATTGGCTTAATCGGTCGGTCTGGGCAAAGCTAATGTCCTTGCCCATAAAACTGTAGGCGACTTTGTTAGCGTGTTTTAGAAAGCTTTCTTCCATCAACGCAACCAAGGACTGGTAAATAGACGCGTCGATATCCGCTGGCACGCCTGCGGGGTAGCTAGAAAGCCAAATGCGCTCAGAACTTTGCATTGTTGTTTCCCTTTGAGAGTCTGCTTAGGCGACTTTATTCAATGGCCTTGACCATGTCTTCGACGACTTTTTTGGCATCGCCAAACACCATCATGGTTTTATCCATATAAAAAAGCTCGTTGTCTAATCCTGCATAACCCGCAGCCATCGAACGCTTATTGACAATGATGGTTTTGGCCTTGTAGGCCTCCAAAATCGGCATGCCGTAGATTGCGCTGCCCTTGATGTGTGCCGCAGGGTTCACAACGTCATTGGCGCCCAAAATAATCGCCACATCGGCTTGTCCAAATTCGCCGTTGATGTCTTCCATCTCAAACACCTGGTCATAGGGAACCTCCGCTTCAGCCAACAACACATTCATATGCCCCGGCATGCGACCCGCCACGGGGTGAATCGCGTATTTCACCGTGATGCCTTTGGCAGTGAGCTTGGCCGCCAGTTCTTTGACCGCGTGCTGGGCCCGAGCCACGGCCAGGCCGTAACCCGGAACGATCACCACGGTTTCAGCGTTACCCAACACAAAAGCGGCGTCATCGGCACTGCCACTTTTAACCGGGCGCTGTTCCGCGCTGGCCGCAGACGAGGTACTGGCTTCGCCACCAAAACCACCCAAGATCACATTAAAGAAAGAGCGGTTCATGGCTTTGCACATGATGTAGCTCAAAATCGCGCCCGATGATCCCACCAAGCTGCCGGCGATGATCAACATGCTGTTGTTCAAACTAAAACCAATGCCTGCTGCTGCCCAGCCAGAGTAGCTATTGAGCATGGACACCACCACCGGCATATCAGCGCCACCAATCGGAATAATGATCAACACGCCCATGACAAAAGCCAAGGCCAGCATGGCAAAGAAAGCATTCCAGTCGCCCTGGACCGTGAAAATCAGCCCCAAGCCCACGGTCGCCAAGCCCAAGACCAAATTCAATTTGTGTTGCCCGGCAAACTGCACCGGGGCACCTTGGAACAGGCGAAACTTGTATTTTCCTGATAGTTTTCCAAAAGCAATCACCGAGCCGCTAAAGGTAATCGCGCCAATGGCTGCGCCCAAGAATAATTCCAAACGGTTACCCGCAGGAATCGGCGCGCCTCTTTCTAATCCGTGAAGCAAGGCGTGGGGCTCTGCAACCGCAGCCACTGCAATGAACACAGCAGCCAAACCAATCATGCTGTGCATAAAAGCGACCAACTCAGGCATCTTGGTCATCTCAACGCGCTTAGCCATCAAGGTGCCAGCGGTACCGCCCACCAGCAAAGCACCCAACACCCAAGCCATTCCCGACAGACCGTCTTGTCCCATGTGGGAAGCGAGTTTGACAATCAAGGCGGCAGTCGTTACCACCGCAACCGCCATACCAACCATACCAAAGACATTACCGCGAATAGAGGTGGTGGGGTGCGACAGGCCTTTGAGCGCTTGGATGAAACAAACGCTGGCAAATAAATACAGCAGGGTAACGAGGTTCAGGCTCATTGCGAACCCTCCTTCGGCGTTACTTTTTTCTCTTTCTTTTTGAACATTTCAAGCATGCGCCGGGTGACCATAAAGCCGCCAAAGACATTCACTGCCGCCAAGGCCACGGCCAACACCCCCATGGTTTTACCCAAGGGCGTTTCAGTGAGCGCAGCGGCCAGCATCGCGCCGACCATGACGATGGCTGAAATCGCATTCGTCACCGCCATCAACGGCGTGTGCAACGCAGGGGTGACGGTCCAAACTACGTGGTAGCCCACGTAAATGGCCAACACAAAAATAATCAGGTTCAAGATAGTGGGAGAGACAACTTCCATGTTTTTTCCTAATGCTTTGGTTTTATGCTTTATGTTTTGCGCTTGACTTCGCCGGCTTGCGTCATCAAACACGCGGCGACGATATCGTCTTCGAGGTCTACCGTAAAAGCACCCTCTTTGGTCAGCACCAGCTTTAAAAAGTCCAGCACATTGCGGGCGTAAAGCGAAGAGGCATCGGCCGCGACCAAGGCCGGCAAATTGGTCTCACCGACCAGCGTGACTCCGTGTTTGACCACCGTTTGTCCAGCCTCGGTCAAAACACAATTGCCGCTGATTCCATCAGCCGCTTTACCTGCAGCGATGTCAATGACCACCGAGCCAGGCTTCATGCTTTGCACCATCTCTTGCGTTACCAATACCGGCGCTGCACGGCCTGGGATCAAAGCTGTTGAGATCACCACATCGGCCTGCGCCACCCGCTTAGCTACTTCTATTTTTTGGCGGTCTAGCCAACTCTGGGGCATGGGGCGAGCGTAGCCGCCTACGCCGACAGCTGCCTCTTTTTCTTCGTCTGTTTCGTACGGAACATCAATGAATTTGCCACCCAAAGATTCCACCTGCTCTTTCACGCTGGGGCGCACATCAGAGGCCTCAATCACCGCGCCCAAACGCTTGGCGGTTGCAATGGCTTGCAAGCCTGCCACGCCTACACCCAAAATCACCACCCTCGCAGCCTTGACCGTACCAGCCGCCGTCATCAGCATCGGAAAAAACCGCTGGTAGGTATTGGCAGCAATCATCACCGCTTTGTATCCAGCAATATTGGCTTGGCTTGAAAGCACATCCATGCTTTGCGCGCGCGTGGTGCGCGGCGCCGCTTCGAGGGCGAAACTGGTCAGTCCCGCCGCGGCCAATCGCTGCAAACCAGCCGCATCAAACGGGTTGAGCATGCCCACCAGGGCTGCGCCGGCTTTCATGTGGGCAAGTTGGTCTGACGAAGGCGCTGCAACCTTGAGCACCAAAGCACACGCCAGCGCCGTGCTTGCGTCCACGATCTGCGCCCCAGCTTGAACAAACGCTTCATTAGTAACGCTTGCAGCCATACCAGCACCCGACTCAATGGCTACGGTGTGCCCTTGGGCAATGAGTTTTTTAACAGTCTCGGGGGTAACAGCAACGCGGGTCTCGCCCTTCGTCGTTTCGGCGGGAACGCCAATATGCATGAGTTGCTCCTCTGGCAAGTAAATTAGGTACTCTCTTCAAGCTTACATGAATTTAACAAACCATTCGGTAGTGATAACCCCTGTAGAGCGGGTTAAATCAACTCGATACGACTTACGGCGAGCTGGTTTTTGGCAACTCAAGCGTTACCAATGCAGCGCCTTTGGCGTCGGCTCCAAGCGTGGCGCTTCGCCGTTGGACCGATTGCAGCACCCATCTGTCTGTGACTTTTGCGCCCACCGCATAGGTTTTAGGAGCGCCGCCATCCACTGAAACCAGAGCGAAGCCAGGCTTGTCATCCGAGCTGCCTGCCACCACGCCCAGCAAGCGCAGACGCGATGCTTGGCTGGGAGCGGGTTCAGCTAGTGGCGCGCTCGATGACGCACCCAAACTTTGCGCTAAAGACAAAGCATTTGGAACTGACGAGGCCGCTGGCGTTGACTGAAAATCCGAAGGGTTTGCGATCAAAGCGCTCCCTGTCGCCCCTCCCAACAACCAAAATACCGCGCTCGCAGCACTTGCCGCTGCTGTCACAAAGGTAGCGAGGTGCAGCCAGCCTCGCTTGGTAGTCGGTTCTTGCATGCTTTGATTATCAATGAAAGGGGATGTTTTTTTAGGCACAATCCAACTCTTAGCAATTTCACAAGAAAACCCATGGGAAACGCTCGCACGTTACTTCGCCGTCACTCGCAAAACGGTTTCACCCTGATAGAGCTGATGGTGGTGTTGCTTATTATTGGCGTGTTAGCGGCCTTGATTGCTCCCAAGGTTTTAGACCGGGCAGACGATGCCAAAACGATGGCCGCAAAAACCGATGTGCGTAACGTTCTTCAAGCCCTCAAGCTCTACCGCTTAGACAATGGGCGCTACCCCAGCAGCGAACAAGGCTTGTCCGCCTTGATAGCCAAGCCCACTGCCGAACCCATCCCCGTCAACTGGCGAAAAAATTTAGACCAATTGCCCAACGACCCTTGGGGCAAGCCGTATGTGTTCTTAAACCCGGGTATCCAAGGGGAGGTTGACGTGATGTCGCTGGGAGCCGACGGACAAGCCGGCGGCGAGGGGAAAAATGCAGATATTGGCAGCTGGCAGCCTTAAGCGTTTTGGCGTGGGTTCAAGTCCCGCGCAAAGAGCGTCTGGCTTTACGCTGATTGAGCTATTGATCGTATTGGCCATCGTGGCGATGGCCAGCGCTGGTGTGGTTTTGACCTTGCGCGACAACACGGCGACTGATCTTGAACGCGACGCGCAGCGCCTTGGCGCCGTTCTCGCTTCTGCCCGCGCACAGTCGCGTATGCAGGGCACGCCCGTGTGGTGGCGCCCCAGCCCCACCGGGTTTTTGATCGATGGCCTGCAGCCCCCGCAAGCCGCGCAAACATGGCTTTCCCCCGACACAAAGAGCAGTAGTCCAGTCGTCGTTTTAGGCCCCGAGCCCCTGATCGAAGCCCAAACCATTGTCTTAGAGTCTCGCCGACAAGCCGCTACGCGCGTTCAGTTATCCACCGACGGCCTTCGCCCTTTTGCGGTGGTGCATCCATGAGGCGTTGCCAGCAACAGGGTTTTACCCTTATTGAAGTTTTGGTCGCGCTTAGCATCGTGGGCATCGCCTTGATCGCAGGCTTCAAAGCCACCGGCGCACTTACCCACCATGCCCAACGACAAAGCGCACACCTCTTGGGCCAGCTGTGCGCAGAAAATGCATTGGTCTCCTTGCGCTTGCTTCACCAAATTCCGGGTATTGGTGAAACAAAAAGCCTGTGCACCCAAGGCGGTCAATCACTGGAAGTCACGCGAACGGTGCAAGCCACGCCCAATCCTAATTTTGTGCGGGTCGATGTGCAAGTTTCTATCGCAGTGGGGCAGACCCAAGAGGCTGTGATGCGTTTAAGCACCCTCTTAGGACGCAACTAAGTTATGAAAAAAGCACAAAGCAGCCTTGGTTTTACCCTTGTGGAAATGTTGGTAGCGATCGCATTGATGGCACTGATGGGCGTGATGGCGTGGCGTGGTTTGGAGAGCATGCAAGGAGCTCAAATCCGCTTAGCGCAACACGCCGACGACACCTTGGCTTTGCAAGCGGGCCTGGGACAATGGGCCGCTGATTTAGATGCCATCGCGATTCAAGCCAACATGCCCAGCTTGGCTTGGGACGGTCGGGTGTTGCGCGTTTTGCGCCGCGGCAGTGCGTCTCCCAGTGATGGCTTGCGGGTGGTGGCGTGGTCGCAAAGACAGGTGGATGGCATCAGCCATTGGCTGCGCTGGCAGTCGCCGAGCCTGCGAACCCGTGCTGAGCTTGACGCAGCCTGGGCCCAAGCTGCCCGCTGGGGCCACAACCCTAACAGCGAAGACCGATTGCGCGAAGTGCTTATCAGCCCAATAAGCCAATGGCAGATTTTTTATTACCGCAACAACGCCTGGACGAACTCCCAATCATCGGCATCTGCCGCAGACGCCAACGCCTTGCCAGAAGGCGTGCGCTTGGTTCTGACCTTGCCAGCGGGGCAAACTATCAGCGGCGAGCTCACCCGCGACTGGGCTCGCACCGAAGGAAGCATTGCGCCATGAAACGCCAAGCACAAAACGGCGCTGCAATTTTGATGGCCATGCTCACGGTGGTCTTGGTGGCCACTATGGCCTCTGCGGCGCTGTGGCAGCAGTGGCGTGCAGTGGAAGTTGAAAGCGCCGAGCGCACCCGCGCCCAAGCCACATGGATCTTGATCGGTGCGCTTGATTGGGCGCGTTTGATTTTGAAAGAAGACGCCCGAAAAGGCGGCGCAGACCACCTGGCCGAGCCCTGGGCTTTGGCCTTGGAACAAGCACGGCTTTCTACTTTTTTGGCGGCCGATCGAAGCGATAGCTTGGCTGGCGATGCCAACCAAAATGCATTCTTGTCTGGCCAGATGCTGGACTTGCAATCGCGCCTCAACACTAGCAACCTGATTCAAGACGGCAAAGTCCATGGCGCAACTGTGCAAATGTTTGCTCGGCTCTTTAACCAACTGGGGCTGGATCCTCGCATGCTTGAAACGTTGGTTACCCAATTGCTCCTGTCCGCTGGCGACAAGCCTCAAGCGCCTTTGCGGCCCCAAGACATCGACCAACTGGCATGGTTGGGAGTGGATGCCGACAGCATCGAGCGCATGCGGCCTTTCGTGACCATCCTGCCAGAACGCACAGCCGTGAACTTGAATACGGCGTCGCCCATAGTTTTGGTCGCCTGCCTCGGCATTGAGCCGGCTGCCGCACAACAACTCGTCCAAGCCCGCAGCTTGAACCCCTGGGACAACTTGGAAGCGGTTCGGGCTTTCGCGCCTTCAAGTCTGCGCTCTCTTGACGCACAAACCGTGTCCATCCAATCCCGCTTTTTTGAACTGCACGGGACCCTGCAAATCGACAACCACACCGTTCATGAAACCTCCGTAGTTCAGCGCGATGGGCTTCAAATCAAAACTTTGTGGCGCAAGCGAACCGTTGGTACAGCAAACGAAAATCTACGGCTCGCAACCTACAATGACTTATGACATTTCAAGCCGCCTGTGACCCATGGCCACACTTCTCCTAACCCTTCCTATTGAAACGCTAAACGCAAGCACCACGCTTGCTTATGTGCTTTCACCCGATGGGCTAGGCATGGGGCTTCAGTCCAGCGCCACAGCGGCTTTGCTACCTGGGGCTTCTGCCGAGAGGGCAACCGCAGTCGCCCACACCGTTGTCATCGTCCCCACCGCTCAACTGTCTTGGCACCGCATCACCTTGCCGCAGGGCGCACTCGCGGGTCGCCAAAGGGCGGTGTTGGAAGGGCTTTTAGAAGACCAGTTGTTGGATGACCCCGCCGATTTGCACTTTGCCCTTGCCCCCCATGCCCGTGCAGGAGAACCCGTTTGGGTGGCTGTTTGCAACAAGGCGTGGTTGCGCCAGGCCATCGATGGTTTGGAGCTTGCGGGTCTCTCGATTGACCGCATCGTTCCTGAAATCACGCCCACCGATCAAGGTGCCTCCCTATGCGTTACAGGTTCACCCGAAGATGCCTGGCTATTACACGCAAGCACCCAAGGCGTCACGCGCTGGCCGCTCACCGCAGCCACAGTCGACTGGCATGCGTGGCCCAGCGATGCGCCCCTTTGGGCAGAGCCAGCCGTCGCAGCCCGCGCAGAAAAACGTTTTGGTCGAACGGTCGCGCTCCAAAGCCCGGGCCAACGCGCTATCGATGCCTGCCAGTCACTCTGGAACCTCGGACAGTTAGGAATGTCCGTATCCAAGCCAACGCGGATATTCAAACGCTTGCGCAACGCCGTCTCCACTTTTGCTTCCAGCCCGCGCTGGCGGCCTACCCGTTGGGGTCTTGTGGTGTTGGTGATCGTGAATGCGGTGGGGCTGAACGTTCGGGCTTTTCAAGAACGCAAGGCATTGAATGCGCAGCGCCAGGCTATGGCTGCGGTCGTCAAAGAAACGTTTCCAAAAATTAGCGTGGTCGTTGATGCGCCCGTGCAGATGCAGCGCGAAATCAGTGCACTGCAAATCGCCAAAGGCCAAACCAGCGGCAACTCGTTTGAAAGCCTGCTCGGTGCGCTCATGGCCAGTGTGGCGATGCCAGGGCAACCCACACCCACGCCCAGTACCCTTGATTTTTCCAACGGTCAATTGCAAGTCACTGGGCTTTCCGTCAAACCACACACATGGGCCCCAACCCAACTGAAACTGCAAGCCCAAGGCTATCTGGTGCGCCAGTCTGGCGATATCGTTGTTATTCAGGCAAAAGGGGCTGCGCCATGATGCATTTGATTCACACCCAATTTCGCAGCCCCAAGGCAATGGCCTTTGTTTTGGTTTTAGCAGGCTTTGTTTTGTTGTTTTTACTGGCAATTCGTCCTGCGCTTCAAATTCTAGAAACCACACGCACCCAAGCGCCTGAACTCCAAGCGCAATGGAGCCAACTGCTGCGCATGCAAGCGCAAGCTAAAACATTACAAGCCCTGCCCAACCCCGCCCGGGTTGACGCCAAAGCCACACTGGATGCGGCCTTAACGACTTTAGGCGCGGAAGCACGGTCGGTTGTTGCAGGTGAGCGCGCCACTGTCACATTCAAAAACGTGACGCCTGAAGCATTCGCCCTCTGGTTATCCAAGGTCCGTGAAGAGGCCCGCGCCAGCGCGGTTGAAGTGCATATCCGCCGCAACGCCAATACTTGGAGCGGAAGCGTCCTATTGCAACTGCCCACCCCATGAGTCCATCCATGCGCCGCACCTTTCACCCCGCACCATTACGCCGCTCTGCCCGCGCTCCGTGGGCATGGGCGATGGCAGGCGTGGTTGCAGGGAGTGTGCTGGCTCTCGTGTGTTTTGCACCGGCACGGTGGCTCACGCAGTCGCTTGAAGACGGATCGAATACGCGTCTTTCCTTCACCGATGTCCGTGGCTCCGTCTGGAATGGTTCTGCCAGCTTGCGTCTGACCGGTGGGCTTGGAAGCACCGATGCAAGCGCCTTACCGGGCCGTGTGGGATGGAATCTCACAGCAAACGTCAAAGGACTTCGCCCGGGTTTGCAGGTTTTAGTTCAAGCTGAATGTTGTATGCGAACTCCCATGGCGATGCAGATTGTTCCTGGCTGGCAAAGCGGGGAAATCCATTGGACTGACCACGCTTCGGTTTGGCCTGCGCAATGGCTTAGCGGCTTGGGAACGCCATGGAACACCATTCGCGCTGAAGGCCCACTCGCGCTTCAAACCTCGGGCTTGAGTCTGCAATGGTCTGGAAAAACCATGGTCCTGCAAGGCCGTGCGCAGTTAGACGCACAAGACATGTCTTCTCGCCTCTCAACCTTGCGCCCCATGGGGAGCTACCGATTGATGCTTTCAGGCGGCCCAGCGGCGCAACTCGAATTAACGACCTTGAAAGGCAGCTTGCAACTCACGGGAAAAGGCCAATGGGCAGAGGGCAAACTGCGTTTCACGGGAGAAGCCTTTGCCGCGCCTGAACGCATGGACGCATTGTCGAATTTACTTAACATCATCGGCCAACGCCAAGGCGCACGCTCTATCATTACCGTGGGCTAAACCAAATGACACTTTCACGACTCCCACTTTTTCGAATCCTCATCATCGTGCTGGCGATGCTTTGGAACATGGCATTTGCACAAAGCACCAAGCCCGGCGACCCGATTACCTTGAACTTCAATAACGCCGAGATTGAAGCTGTCGCCCGAACTATCGCTTTGATTTCTGGCATGAACGTGGTGGTCGATCCCCGCGTCAAAGGTACCATCACCTTGGTTACCGAAAAGCCTGTGAGCCGCAGCGTGGCGATGGCGCAATTTTTAAGCAGTCTGCGCTTGCAAGGCTTCACCATGGTGGAGTCTGCCGGGCTACTTAAAGTGGTTCCTGAAGCCGACGCCAAACTCCAAAGCGGCGCGGTAGAAACCAGCGACAGCGCGCCTAAAGGTGCCAGCGGCGGTCAAATCGTGACGCAAATTTTCAAGCTTAATTTTGAATCGGCGAGTAATTTGGTAGCCGTTTTGCGGCCCTTGATCAGCCCCAACAACACCATCAATGCCAACCCTGGGAATAACTCCTTGGTCATCACCGATTACGCTGACAACCTGCGCCGTATCGCCCGCATCATTGCGGCCATGGATGTGTCTAACGCCACGCAGGTTGAAGTCTTAGAACTCAAGCATGCCATCGCTGTGGATCTCGCGCCCTTGGTTCTCAAACTGATTGACTCCACGGCGACCGCGTCGGGCGCAGCGCCGGGTACCGCAGACACCAGTTTTAAAACCACTGTCATTGCCGAGCCACGTAGCAACACCTTGGTGGTTCGCGCGGCCAATACGGCGCGGGTTGAGTTGGTCAAGTCCTTGGTCATTAAGCTCGACCAGCCTGGTCTTTCAAGCAACGGCGCTTTGGGCAATATCCATGTGGTGTACCTTAAAAATGCCGATGCCACCAAGCTTGCCGCAACGCTTCGCGCTGCGATGGGCAGCGCGGCAACCAGCCCCCAAAGCAGCGCCACTCCAAGCGCACCTGGCACTGCCAGCGCAAACGCATCCGCACCCGCAGCAACCTCGGGCGGCCAAGTCCAAGCCGACACCGCGACCAACTCACTCATCATCACCGCGCCTGAACCGCAATACCGTCAATTGCGCGAAGTCATTGAACGGCTGGATGCCCGCCGCGCTCAGGTATTTGTGGAAAGCCTGATCGCCGA
>SXSX01000135.1 GCA_005793295.1 Burkholderiales bacterium
GGGAAAACATACCTGGCGGTGGTGTTAGGTCGCTGGCCAGACAATAAAAAAGTTCTTGATAAACCGTTGCACAAATTCTTAACGGATAGCCCGGATGGGTTGGGCGAGCGCCGGGTGAAAGTGGTATCGAAAGACGATCCCAGCGGCATGCCTTCGCTTTCTTTGGTGAAGGTGTTGGCAAGGTCCTCGGAGTCGGAGCTTTCCCCGTATTCCCTGCTAGAGGTGACGATCAAAACGGGGCGCACGCACCAAATCCGAGTGCATTTGTCATCCGAAGGTCTTCCCATTGCGGGTGACGATAAATATGGTGATTTTGAGCGCAATAAAAATTTAGCCAAGATCAGCCAAGCGGCCGTTTTAAAAAGAATGTTTCTGCATGCTTGGCGGATTCAATTCAAACATCCCGCAACGCAAGAAGATCAAGAGATACGTGCCGAACTGTCTACGGATTTGCAAGATTTCTTGAGGGCTATTCACCTGCCCATAAAATTTGAAAATGAAACGCAACCCCTTAGAACCCCGCCCACGCCAGTTTGACTTAATCGCTTTTGATTGGGATGGTACGCTCTTTGACTCAACGGCCATCATTGCCCGTTGCATCCAACTGGCAGTCCAAGATGTGGGCGGATCCGTCCCGACGCAGGAGCAGGCTTCGTATGTCATTGGCTTAGGGCTTATGCAAGCTTTGGCGCATGCGGCCCCCGATGTCCCCAAAGAAAAATACCCGCTTTTAGGCGAGCGTTACAAGCATCATTACACGCTTGAACAAAACGCCATCAGCCTTTTCCCAGGCATTTGGGAGATGCTCAATGAATTGAAGCAGCGCCAACATTTTTTGTGCGTTGCCACCGGCAAAAGCCGCTGGGGCTTGGATGAAGCTTTGCATGCGGTTGAGCTTCGTTCGCTTTTTCACGCATCCCGAACAGCAGATGAAACGCGGGGAAAACCCCATCCAATGATGTTAAATGAACTCATGACTGAGATGGGTGTTTCGCCTGAAAAAACCTTGATGGTGGGTGACACCAGCCATGATTTGCAAATGGCAATTCAAGCCGGTTGTGCCAGTGTGGGGGTGAGCTATGGCGCCCATGCAACGGATGCGCTTCAAGCCTGTCAGCCCTTGCATATTGCCCACTCCGTCAAAGAACTGCACCAATGGATGAAAACGTTCGCCTGAGAAAGAGATTGTGAACCATGGAAACGGATAAGCAATCCATCGCGCTATGTAACTCGGCTGATTTGGTAGACAGCGGTCTCGCAGTCCCCTTTGATGTGGAGTACCAAGGCCAAACGTGTTTTGCCTTTGCGATTCGCTTTGAAGGTGAAGCCCATGCCTATTTAAACCGGTGTTCCCATGTGGCCATGGAAATGGACTACCAACCGAATCGGTTTTTTGATGAATCGGGGCAATACCTGATGTGCGCAACGCATGGCGCTATGTATGAACCTGCAACAGGCCAATGTGTGGGTGGCCCCTGTCGCGGCGGCTTGGTCAAAATAGCCGTGTCTGAACAAGGCAGCGTAGTCCACTGGCATACTGCCCACAATCTAAAGCCCGTCCATTTTTAATATGTCCGAAATAAATACGCCTGACACCCCCTCGTCTGAGTCAAAAAAAGTGCCTGAACCCCATTGGGAGCGTGCGAGTTTAGAGCGCCTCATGATGGCTTCTTTGGTAGAGCAACGGACCGCTCGGCGCTGGCGCAATGGAATTCGCTTGGCGTGGTTGGTTTTCTTGTCGGCGCTGGTGTATTTGGGAATGGAACGTGGTACCAGTAATGCGGATATTTCCCGCCCGCATACGGCCGTGGTAGAAATCAAAGGTGAAATTGCCTCCGGTTCAGAAGCCAGCGCAGAGTTGGTACTTTCGTCCTTACGCAGCGCTTTTGAAGACGAGGGCGCCAAAGCGGTGGTCATACTGATTAACTCCCCAGGAGGAAGCCCGGTTCAGGCTGGCATCATCAATGATGAAATTTGGCGTCTGAAGACGCTCCATAAAAAACCGATTTACGCTGTGGTTGAGGAAACATGTGCCTCCGCTGCGTATTACATTGCTGTTTCCGCTGACCAGATTTTTGTCGATAAGGCCAGTATTGTGGGAAGCATTGGGGTCTTGATGGATGGGTTTGGATTTACAGGACTGATGGACAAGCTCGGGGTCGAGCGCCGGCTAATGACCGCGGGCCAAAACAAAGGCTTCATGGATCCTTTTAGTCCTCAAACCGAAAAGCAGCGTCTTTTTGCCCAGTCGATGCTGGACCAAATTCACCAGCAATTTATTGCCGCAGTGAAGTCGGGTCGCGGCGAGCGCTTGAAAGAGACGCCTGAGACATTCAGTGGTTTGTTTTGGACTGGACAACAAGCCGTTGAAATGGGGCTGGCTGACCAACTAGGTAATCTGGATTTTGTGGCCCGCGAGGTAGCCAAAGCGCCTGAAATTATTGACTACACCCGGCGCGACAACGTGGCGGAGCGGTTGGTCAAGCGTTTTGGTGCGTCAATGGGCGAATCCATTGGCCGCACGGTGACGACCGCCCCGGCCTTGCGCTAATGCCCGAAACAAAAAACCGTTGGTATTTTGTTGTCGACGGTCCATGCCTTCTGCTTCCATTGTGTAACCCCCCCGCTGTTGTGGCATGCGCTAGAGAGCGTTAAGCCACTGGCGCTGGCTAAGCGGGTGGTGGGTTGAAGTGTTTGGAGTAAGGTTTGGAGCAGGGCTTGGTTGCGGTAGGGCGTTTCAATCAGTATCTGGGTTTGCCCTGTTTTGAGAGCGTGACTCTCTAGTTCCTTAATGCGTTGAGCGCGTTCGCTCGGGGTAGCAGGCACGTAGCCCACAAAAGCAAAATTCTGTCCATTGAGTCCGCTGGCAGCTAGCGCCAATAGCAAGGACACAGGGCCCACCAAGGCAACCACCTCAATGCCTAAATCGTGCGCAGCTCGGACGACTGAAGACCCTGGGTCAGCCACCGCGGGCATTCCCGCTTCGCTGACCAAGCCGATGTCGTGCCCCGCTAAGGCGGCTTGAAGTAAGTGGCGTGCGTCAAATTCACCTTGGTGGTCTCCTTTTTTATGAACCTCGCGGGGAAGTTCCTGAAGATCGAGACTTTGTAATGGGCCTGTTAGCGGCGTGATTTCAGCAATACGTTTTAAATAAGCCCGCGTCGATTTTGCGTTTTCACAAATCCAATATTGCAGGCGAGCCGCGGCGCTCAAGGTGGCCATGGGCATGGATTGGTCAAGTGGACTCTGTTGTGCGCACCCAAAATCCAGAGGAGCCGGAACCAGGTAGAGTTTTCCAAGTCTTGAACTGGAATGGGGGTTCATGGCGCACCCAGCAAAGTAATGCCTGCAGAGCGAAGCATGGCACTGGTACGAATCAGTGGCAGCCCGATCAGGGTTGTGGGGTCATCACTTTCAATGCTTTCGAGCAACGCAATGCCAAGCCCCTCGCTTTTGGCGCTGCCCGCACAGTCATAGGGTTCTTCTAAGTGCAAATAGTGGCTGATCTCAACATCGCTGAGTGATCTAAATTTCACGGCGACGGGTACTAAGGCCTGCTCACAAAAACCGCTTTCAAGGCAAACCACTGCCACCGCCGTTTGAAATAGCACAGTCTGCCCCTGCATGGCTTGTAGTTGCTTCACTGCACGGTCAAAATCCCCCGGTTTTCCAAGAGCTGTGCCATGTAAGTCAGCGACTTGGTCACAGCCAATCACCACGCTTTTTGGGTGCAGCTTTGCCACGGCGTTGGCTTTGCTTAGCGCTAATCGGCGGGCAAGGGCTGCGGGCGATTCGCCAGCCAGGGGTGATTCATCGACATGTGACGGCTCTACCGTGAATGGCAGCTGCAAACGGGCGAGCAGTTCTCGGCGGTAAACCGAAGTAGAGCCTAGAACAATGTTTCTTTGGTGAAGGTGCTGCATAACCCGATTCTCTTACACTGCAGGCATGAACCCAGAATTTTCAGCTCAAACCCTTTCCATTTCTGCATTTGCTAAAGCGTCGGCTGAGCTGCAAGGTGTTGAAAAGCTAAGCATCTTCAGTCGTTTAATGGAAGAGTCGGACGCTACTGCTTTGAATACGGAGGTGCATTTCCAAGCGCAAGGCGAAATGCGCCCAGATAGCGCTGGAGGTTTAGCTGCCTGGGTGCGATTAAAGGCGCAGACCCGCTTGCCGATGGTGTGTCAACGCTGCATGGGCTCGGTGGAAATGGAAGTCCAGTGTGACCGCGCGTTTCGTTTTGTGGCTACTGAGGCGCTGGCCGAAGAGGAGGACGAAAACTCGGAAGAGGATGTCCTGGTTATTAGCAAACACTTTGACTTGCTGTCTTTGGTAGAGGACGAGCTTCTCATGGCTTTACCTGCGGCCCCCAAGCACCCAAGTTGCCCACAACCTGTTAAATTGAGTGTCGCAGACGCAGATTTCACTGAGGTAGAGGCTGATAAGCCCAACCCCTTTGCGGTGTTAGGGCAACTTAAAAAAGGCACAACGGATTAGTCCCTGGGGAAGGTACAGAAATTGGACCCATGTTGGGCTATAATCGAAGGCTTACCGCGTGATTTACAACGCCCTTTACCAACCCATTTAGTGTTGCAACCTGTGCAGCACCCTTGCTCAGGAGCCCATCATGGCAGTTCAACAAAATAAAAAGTCGCCTTCCAAGCGTGGAATGCACCGTTCACACAACGCCTTGGTCGTTCCAGGCATTGCGGTGGAACCTACGACTGGCGAAATCCATTTGCGTCACCACATCAGCCCTACGGGTTTTTACCGTGGGCGCAAGGTCTTGAAGACAAAATCTGAAGCGTAAGCTCCCGATTTCGCACAAAGCCCGAAGCTGCAGTGACTGTAGCGTCGGGCTTTTCGCATTATCGAACGCTGTTTTCAACTGATTTAGATCGCCAGACGTCATGATCACAATCGCAGTGGACTGCATGGGGGGAGATCATGGCCCCAAGGTCACCTTGCCGGCTTGCCGCCAATTTTTAGATGCTCACTCCGATGTGAACTTGATCTTGGTGGGTTTGCCTGCCGCTTTGCAGCATTTTTCACATCCTCGCGCGGCGATCGTGACAGCCAGCGAAGTCGTAGAAATGGACGATCCTTTAGAAGTCGCCTTGAGAAAGAAAAAAGACTCCTCTATGCGGATTGCGGTGGAGCAAGTGAAGGACGCCAAAGCGCAGGCGGCTGTTTCTGCAGGTAACACTGGTGCTTTGATGGCTATTTCTCGCTACGTTCTCAAAACCTTAGACGGTATAGAGCGCCCGGCGATTGCAGGGCAAATTCCTAATGCGCTCGGTGGGGCGACCACCATGCTTGATCTCGGTGCGAATGTGGATTGCTCGGCTGCCCATCTGCTTCAATTCGCCGTCATGGGTTCGGCTTTGGTGTCGGTCTTAAAAAACGAGTCTTCTCCGACCGTGGGTCTTCTCAATATCGGAGAAGAGGCCATCAAAGGTAACGAGGCCATCAAAAAAGCAGGCGAGCTTTTGCGACAAGCGGCTCAATCGGGAGATTTAAATTTTTACGGCAATGTGGAAGGCAACGACATATTCAAGGGAACGGTCGACTTGGTTGTTTGCGATGGCTTTGTTGGAAACGTCGCTTTGAAAACCAGCGAAGGTTTGGCCAGCATGATTGGTGCTTTCTTGAAGGCCGAGTTTTCTAGAAATATTTTTACCAAACTCGCGGCTGTAGCTTCTTATTCGGTTTTAGCGGCGCTTAAAAACCGGGTAGACCACCGCCGCTATAACGGCGCGGCCCTTTTGGGCTTGCGCGGGTTGGTCTTTAAAAGCCACGGCTCGGCAGACGAATTGGCATTTTTTAATGCATTAAGCCGCGCGTACGATGCAGTTAAAAACGACTTGTTGGAGCGCGTTCGACTGCGCATTGCACACGCAGCCCCGCTCCTTACGGTGGCTGAAATTGCTTCATAATCTGAAGGTTTCTTCATTCCATTCATGAGTCTTTATTCACGCATTATCGGCACCGGTAGTTACCTCCCGCCCCGAAAATTAAGCAATGCCGATCTGGTCGCTGAACTGGCGGCGACCGGCCTTGAAACCTCTGACGATTGGATCGTAGAGCGAACTGGCATTCGTGCCCGCCATTTCGTGGCAGATGGTGTTTTTAGCAGCGACTTGGCTTTTGAAGCTGCAAAAAATGCCTTGCAAGCTGCTAATCGAAAAGCGCAAGACGTAGATCTCATTATCGTGGCCACATCCACGCCGGATATGGTTTTCCCTTCTACGGCCTGTATTTTGCAAAATAAATTGGGAGCCAATGGCGGCATTGCTTTTGATATGCAGGCGGTTTGTACCGGTTTTGTCTACGCCTTAAGTGTGGCCGATTCGATGATCAAAACGGGAGCAGCAAAGTGCGCCTTGGTTGTCGGCTCCGAAGTCTTTTCGCGGATTCTCGATTTCAAAGACAGAACCACTTGCGTGCTTTTTGGCGATGGCGCGGGCGCTGTTGTTTTAGAGGCCTCTGATACGCCTGGAATTTTGGCGAGCGACCTTCATGCGGATGGTAAGCATGTGGGAATTTTGTGTGTTCCTGGCCATGTCTCAGGCGGTGCTGTTACGGGTGATCCCGTTTTAAAGATGGATGGACAAGCGGTCTTTAAGCTAGCCGTAGGGGTGTTAGAAGATGCGGCCCGCGCTGCTTTAATCAAAGCTGGCAAGACCGAAAAAGATATTGATTGGATGATTCCTCACCAAGCCAATATTCGAATCATGCAAAGTACCGCAAAAAAGTTGAAGCTACCGATGGATAAAGTGATCGTGACGGTTGACCAGCACGGCAACACCTCTGCCGCTTCTATTCCGCTTGCATTGGATTACGGCGTGCGAAATGGAAAAATCAAGCCCGGTCAAACGTTGTTGCTTGAAGGCGTTGGAGGTGGTTTCACCTGGGGCGCGGTTATTCTGAATCTTTGATGGACGTTGCATGAAACCGTTTGCATTTATTTTTCCTGGACAAGGCTCGCAGTCTGTGGGCATGCTCGATGCGTGGGGCGATCACCCGGTGGTTGCGGAGGTCTTGCAAGAGGCCTCACAGGCGCTGGGCGAAGACTTGGCCAAACTGATCCATGAAGGCCCCAAAGAGTCCTTAGCCTTAACCACCAATACCCAGCCCGTGATGTTGGTCGCGGGTGTCGCCGCGTACCGGGTCTGGATGGCCGAAGTGGGTACTGCACCAGTTGCGGTTGCCGGGCATTCGCTGGGCGAGTATTCGGCTTTGGTGGCCGCCGGTGTTTTGACCCTGAGCCAAGCAGCCCCTTTGGTGCGCTTGCGTGCCCAAGCCATGCAAGATGCCGTTCCTGTGGGCGTTGGCGCAATGGCTGCGATTTTGGGTATGGAGGCACAACGTGTCATCGAAGGTTGCGCGGAGGTGACCCATTCTTTCGGGGAAGGTTCTGCTGAAATTGTAGAAGCGGTGAACTTCAATGACCCAGCGCAGACAGTGATTGCCGGAAGCAAGGCGGCATTAGAAAAAGCCTGTGACGTACTCAAAGCCAACGGCGCAAAACGCGCTTTGCCTTTGCCCGTGTCAGCACCGTTTCATTCCCGTTTAATGCAACCTGCCGCCGAAAAATTACGCACCCGCTTGTCTGATATTCAGATCGCTGCGCCACAAATCAAATTAGTCAACAACATTGACGTGGCCGTGGAGTCTGATCCTGATCGGATTCGAGACGCGCTCTACAGGCAGGCCTTTGGCCCGGTCCGCTGGGTGCAATGCATTCAAGCGATCGAGGCACTTGGTGTGTCCGAATTGGTAGAGTGTGGGCCTGGTAAGGTTCTGACAGGAATGGTCAAGCGCATTGCGCCTGCGCTGAACGGTTTTGCGTTGTTGGACCCAGCGAGCCTAATAGAGATCAAGGAGGCATTGTCATGAGCTCCATTCAATTTGAAGGTCAAGTGGCCTTGGTCACAGGAGCATCGCGCGGTATTGGCGCTGCGATTGCTTTGGAGCTGGCAAAGCAGGGTCTGAAGGTCGTTGGAACAGCGACAACGCCACAAGGCGCAAACAAAGTCCACAGCGCACTCTCCGCATTTTCGGGGTGCTCTGGGCACGTACTTGATGTCACCGATGGAGCGGCGGTCGAAGCATTGGTGGATGCCGTAGTTAAAGAGCAGGGCAGCTTACATATATTGGTGAACAACGCTGGAATTACCCGCGATACCTTGGCGATGCGCATGAAAGATGAGGATTGGGACGCCGTTATGGACGCCAATTTGAAAGGTGTTTTTCGCATGAGCCGAGCCGTGGTGCGAACCATGATGAAGCAGCGCTATGGTCGGATTATTAACATTACGTCGGTCGTTGGTGCCTCGGGCAACCCTGGTCAGGCAAACTATGCGGCAGCGAAAGCCGGGGTTGCCGGGATGACCCGGGCTTTGGCCCGTGAACTGGGCTCACGCAACATCACTGTCAATTGCATCGCCCCCGGATTCATTGAAACCGACATGACAGCGGGGTTGGCGGCGGCGCAACAGGAAGCCTTACAAAACCAAATTCCATTAGGGTACCTCGGAAAACCCCAAGACATTGCGAACGCAGTGGTCTATCTGGCGTCCCCGGGGGCGTCGTATGTCACTGGCCAAGAGCTGCATGTCAACGGTGGCATGTACATGTAAAGTGTGCTCTATTAAAATGCCGATGTGGCCGTTCGGCAGCCTGTTGGAAGGAGACACCTTCTCCCGGGTAAAATTACGGCTTGTTTTACAACCCTCAGAGGGAATCCATGAGCGATATTGAAGTACGCGTCAAAAAAATCATTGCCGAGCAAC
>SXSX01000136.1 GCA_005793295.1 Burkholderiales bacterium
GTGACGACTGGGTTGTAGGGGCGTCCGGTATTAGGAACCAAGGGCGCCATGGTATCGGGGCTTTTTTGGAAAACCGGTTCAGGCAAAGCAGCCATGGCGACGCGGCTGACGGCGGCAGCGGCAACAGCGCCACCCGCAATACCTGCGAATTTGAAAAATTGACGGCGAGAATTCATATTTTTAATGTCCTGCATCACTGGCACCTCCAAATGTTGCACCTGTTGACCCCACTGTGGTGAGCGTGGGTTTGCCCATCTGGGACGCCTTCAATGCGGCATCAGCCAGCCAGAACTGCTGCTCTGCCGAAATAGCTGCCATGACGCTCGAAATTTGGTCCTTGCTATCTGCCAACAGTTCGAAAACACCAATGATCATTGCGTTGTATCGAAGGACGTTTTCTTCGGAAATCGTCTTGCGCAAAGGAACGACTTCATCGCGGTAATGTCGGGCGATGTCGTGTGCAGTTCGGTAAGCGGAATAGCTTTCGCGTAGGTTGGAACCTGCAGACCGAACTGTTGCCTCTAGGCGATTCGCAAGCGCTAGCGTTTGGGCGTTCATCGCATCGCGTCGCAAACCACCAAAGTCAAAGATAGGCAACTTCATACTGATCTCGTAACCCTGTCGAGGGTTTTCAGTGCGATGGGTGTTGTCAATAACAGTGTCACTCCGAATGCCAAGCTCGATGTCGGTCACACTGGTCAACAGGGTGAGACCCTGCGCTTTGGCAGCAGACTCCAGCGCAGACTGTGCGAGCTTGATATCGAGACGACCAGCGTTGGCAGCCTTACTTACGTCTTCTGGGCTACTTGGCGTTTTGGGAAGGTCGGGCAAACGATCTGGCAATCTGAGCTGCTTGGATTGCGCCTCAGTGAGACCCAAAGCCCGGTTGAGTGCCTCACGGCTTGCCGTGGCGTCGTGCTGCGCTAAAGCCAATTGGGTCGCGGCATCGGCATAAAACGCCTGCTGCCTTGCCCGTTGCAACTTGGTAAAGTTGCCCACGGCTTGCATTCGCCTTGCCAAGTCAGCACTGACTTCAGCTGCGGCATTGACCTGCTGCGCATACAACAGGTTTTGTTTCGCCGCCACTGCTTTAACCCAAGCCTGGCGAACTTGTGTGACCTGATCCACCACATCCGCAGTCAGCTGGATTTGTGCGCGTGCCATGCCCCGTTCTGCTATCCCTAATCTTTGAGGCAGCGTCAACAAATCCAACAGGCCAAACGTCAGTTGCCGACCTAGCTCCACTTCGTCTAGGAGTGTTGAACGTTCAAAAGTGAATGTGGGGTTAAGAATACGTCCTGTTTGCGCCGCGTTAGCGGCTTCAGTCCAGCTTTGGGCAAGCATGGCTTGTAGCGCTGGACTATTGACCAAAGCCAATTGAACCGCATCGCTTTGGCTTAAGGGTTGCGCTAGGAACTGCGCGGCCTTCTTTTCCTGTGCACTGCGCTGCTCCTGGCTTTGCGCAAGCTCCAACTTCCCGCCGGTAAAGTCAACCGTATCTTGATTGGCCTTGGAAAGTGATTGGTCGAAATTGAGGCTCGCACAGCCGGACAGCGCGAGCACAGCCATGATGCCAAAAAGTATTTTCATTTTTTGTCTCCAACCATTGGCTTCGATTGAGGTACATCAGATTGCGACTGCTGCACCTCTTTGGCGTAACTGCGCCAACCGCCAATCTTTCCCACCGTGTCATTGGCATTTCGCCAAGAGATGATGGGCTGATCTGAATAAGCCTGGTAAGTTGAAAACGAAGATTGGTATTCAAGAAATACAAGCCCCGCAGAGTTGACTTTGGATGGCAAGAGATCTGAAGGGATGATGGTTTGCGAAAAAGCGTTTGGCATAGCCAAGGCAAACAAAGTAAACAAGGCCAAGGAGCCATGCAATCGGGAAAAATAAAACATAAAGTCCTCACGTTAGTTCGTTAAAAATTACCGAGGCAAGCCCGGATGTAACGAAGCGCTAACAGCGCGGGAAACGATCCGCGCCCTAAGCGCGGATGACCCTGGGCGGACGTTCTAAGCCAATAAGTGGCGGAGATGTAAGAAAAAAAACCGGCTGCGCAAAGTCTTCAGTAGCCCAAACAAAGTTAAAAAGCGAGACCTCCGAAGAACCTAAAGCTAAGCCGACGCAACACGGCCCACAACTGCTGCACTTAGATTGTGAAAAGTCGCTTACTTTGACTAAATCGCCTTGGTCAGGGAGAGATTCATTTTTATCTGCATGGTCATGGTCATGAACATGCAGCTGGGCTTGGGCAACAGCTTGGGTTGGCGATTGACCTGCGTGACAAAAACCCAAGACAGTGCCTGCGAATCCTTGCGCTGGGATCGCAAACACCATGATGCAGAGAACAATATATTTGTAGATGGAAATCTTCACGAATGAATTAAACCACGGTTGCATTACCCTCATTGGGGACTTCAAATATCCCTATGTAAAGTTTGGGTAATTGAGACAAGTATGCAGTGTAAAAAGTATGGACATTAATTAGCTGAGGTCTTGAATGGCTTGAAAATGCGTCAAATAAACCTTGCCGCTGAGATCGCGAAGAAAGTGCGTGTGCTGGAGTCTGTCCATCACCGGCCCTTTGACCTCAGACAGATGAAGCAAAATTCCTGAATCGCGCAGTCTGCTGTCTATCGCTTCTAAGCTTTCAAGCGCGCTGGCATCAATACTGTTAATCGCGGAACATTGAAGCACCACATGCGCCAACTGCGGATGGCTCGCGACGCAATCATTCACATGGTCTTCTAACACCCTAGAGTTTGCGAAATAAAGACTCTCATCGACCCGTAAGCCCAACACCGTAGGTTGAGTTCCGACTTCATGGCGCGTGATGTTGCGAAAGTGTTCTGTCCCAGGGACCAAGCCTACCTCGGCAATATGCGGGCGACTGGTTCTGTAAAGATAAAGCGCCAAAGAGACGCCCACCCCCGTTACGAGCCCCAGCTCCACTCCCAAGGTCAAGGTCACCAACATGGTTGCCAATACGGCTACAAAATCGGCCTTGGAGTAGCGCCACATTTTTTTAAAAATACTGAAATCCACCAAAGAGAGGACCGCGACCACAATGGTGGCGGATAACGTGGCTTGCGGCAAGTAGTACAAAGCGGGCGTAAGGAAAAGAGACGCCAAGGTGATTCCCACCGCCGTATAAATGCCTGCGGCAGGCGTCTTTGCTCCAGCGTCAAAGTTGACCACCGAGCGGGCAAATCCACCTGTCACAGGAAAGCCGCCGGTCAGAGCCGCCGACACATTACTCGCCCCCAAAGCGACTAATTCTTGGTTGGGGGCAATGCGCTGGCGTCTTTTGGCCGCTAAAGTTTGCCCCACAGAAACGGACTCCACAAAACCCACCACGCTGATAAGCAAAGCGGGAACAGCCAACGCTTTCCAAAGCGCAAGGTCCCATATAGGCAAGGTCAGCGGCGGCAAACCTTGGGGAACAGCGCCCACAATTTTCAAGCCCTGGGTCTGCCATTGGAAAAACCAAGTGAGAAAAGTTGTTAGCACGATCGCTGCAACCGGCCCCGTTTTAGCTAACACATCGGCCGTTCTCGATTGAAATTCCCAACGCACCAAAAGTGGCTTCAAACCCTTGCGAACCCAAAATAAAAACCCCGTCGCACCCACTCCAACGGCGAGAGTCAACAGATGAACATCGGGAATTTGTTGAACCAAGGACACCACTAAATCAATGAAGTTGTGCCCCTGTGCGTTGACGCCCATAAGGGTTTTGATTTGGCTTGCCGCAATCAACAAGCCCGACGCAGAAATAAACCCGGAGATCACAGGGTGGCTCAAAAAATAGGCTAAAAAACCCAAGCGCAAAAGGCCCATTAAAAGCAAAATGACCCCGGACATAAATGCCAAGCTGATGGCAAAGGCCCAATACGCAGGTGTCCCAATCGCTGCGTGCTCTCCGATGGCGGCGGCTGTCATAAGCGAAACCACAGCCACTGGCCCCACCGCTAATACCCGACTAGTACCGAAAATCGCATACAAAACCAGCGGTGCCACGCTCGCATACAAACCGACTTCCGGATGCAAACCGGCTAACAGCGCGTACGCCAAACTCTGCGGAATCAACATGACGGTCACGATCAGCGCGGCCACCAAATCGCTGATCAAAGTCTCTCGGTCATAGCGCCTACCCCATTCCAACATAGGAATGGAGGGGAGAAGCTTCGTCAAATTGGGATGCTGAAACATCAGCCCACCATCTCCGACTGTGGCAGGTTCCGAAGCGGCCTATTTCCCATCAAATGTTTTGGCTTAGCTATTTCGCGGGTAATTGGAGCGTCGGTCAATGTATTCAAACAAGGCCATTCCGCCCACCATGAAGCCAACGAAAACAGCGGCTTTGGTGTGCCCTGCAGCCATTGAGACCAGCGCGGGCCCTGGGCAAAATCCAGCCAAACCCCAACCCGCCCCAAACAACACAGCGCCAATCACCAATGGCCGGTCAACCTTGCTAGCGGTCGGAAAATGCAATGCACCACCTAAAAAAGTCACGTCTCTCTTTTTAGCCAACGCAAATGCAAACATTCCCACAACACTCGCCCCGCCCATGACCAAAGCCAAAGAGGGATCCCAAGGCCCTAAGAGATCTAAAAATCCAAGCACTTTGCTGGGGTCGGTCATTCCTGAAAGAATAAGACCCGAGCCAAACAAAAGGCCCACGAAAAACTCACTGAGTCTGTGTTTCATAAAGTTCTTCCTTACTTTACGTGGCGCATCACGTACACCACTAAAAATCCAAACGCCATGAAAGTCAAAGTCGACACCAAAGAGCGCAGCGACAAGCGCGACAAGCCACACACCCCATGGCCACTGGTACAACCCGAGCCATAACGCGTTCCAAAACCAACCAGCAAACCCGCAACGGCAATAGCGCCATAACCTGCTTCAATGCGAGGGGCTTGAAGAAAGTCAACTGGCAAAACCAAAGAAAACAAGGGCGGCGTCGCAGCCAGACCCAACAAAAAACTAAGCCGCCAACTCACTTCGCCCGTTCGGATTCGCAGTAAACCGCCCAAAATTCCGCTGATTCCTAAGATGCGTCCATTCATCAATATCAACATCGCCGAGGCAAGGCCTAACATCAAACCACCGACCAAAGACGGCCAAGGCGTAAAGTGAATCCAATCAATCGTCATTATTTTTTTGCTCCTTGTATTGCAAAACTATCCGTATGAAAACATGACTATCATTCATTGTATGACCCCCACACCCTTGAAGCCCTCTGTTTTCGGCATCTTTGACAAAGCCACATGGACCGTCACCTACGTTGTTCATCTGGGTCCTAGCAGCGCCTGCGTAGTGATCGACTCCGTCTTGGACTATGACCAAAAGTCAGGCAGAACCAAAACCACGTCTGCAGACAAAGTCGTCGAGTACATCAACGCCTATAAGCTCAAGTTAGAGTGGATCCTTGAAACCCACGCCCATGCTGACCATCTCAGCGCAGCACCCTACTTAAAGAAAATTCTGGGTGGAAAAATTGCGATCGGCGACCACATCACCCAAGTTCAAAAAGTGTTCCAAGCTATCTTTCACTTGGAGCCTGAGTTCAAGGCCGATGGATCGCAGTTTGACCAACTTCTCGCAAGTGATGAAACCTTTACGGCTGGGGAACTCGTCGGCAAAGCGCTCTTCGTTCCCGGGCACACGCCCGCATGCGTGGCTTACCAGTTCGGTGATGCCGTCTTCGTAGGCGACACCCTATTCATGCCCGATGTCGGCACTGCCCGCTGCGACTTTCCCGGCGGTGACGCACGAACGCTTTACGCATCAACCCGAAAAATTTTGAGTTTGCCCCCTGCGACACGCCTTTTCATGTGCCACGACTATCCTCCAAACGAAAGACCTGTAGCTTTTGAAAGCACTGTCTCAGAACAAAAAGCAAACAACATCCACGTTCATGATGGAATTTCCGAGGCGCAATTCGTTGAGATGCGAACCAAACGTGATGCCGTACTAGACATGCCTGCGCTCATTCTTCCAGCCGTCCAGATCAATATTCGCGCCGGCGCGATGCCCCCTCAAGAATCCAACGGCACGGCTTACCTCAAGATTCCAATCAACTCCCTTTAAAGACTTAAGGCCCCAGCAAACGGCCCGTCAAAAGCAGGTTTGCTGTTCTTACGATCAAAAACAAGGTGACCGCGGTTGAAATACCAACGGCAACCAGCGCCACTTCTACAGGCCACCCTCCCGTAGTCACTGCATGCACGCAAGCCCCCGCTAAAGCAGCAAGCGGAAATGAAAACGACCAGAAACCCGCGCTAAAAGGAGTTGCTGTCCAATAGCGCCAGCGCGTGAGAACGGCTAACACGGGGCCACTGGCAATCCCTAAAACCACCATCATGGCGTCAGGCGGCAAGTGAGGCCATAACGTTACCGCAGACAAAGCTCCAACTGCTCCAGGCGCCATTTCCAATCCCAAGGTGGGGCGCAATGCCAGCGGCAAAGGCCCCGAGAAAAGGCGGTGGAGAATACGAATTTCTAGCAAGGCCCACGCGCCCACGCCCATCCCAAAAAGCAACGCTGCCCAACCATGCAAGCCAAAGGATTCAAGAGCAATTGCGCCCACAAACCCGCCGGGGACAATCGGCAAATACAAAGCTGGCGTAATGAATTCTGAGAGAGTTTTACCTGTAGAAATATCTGCAACCACATGCCAAGCCATCGCCGCTTGCAAGGTAAGTACAACGAGAGCGCATGGGAAAAGCCAACCGGAAAGCGATGGCCAACGAATGTTCAACAACGCCAAAGCCAGCATCAACGAAACTGGAATCAAAGCCATCAAAGCGCCTTGAACCGGATGAGACCATTCTTGTTGAACCGCATGTGGATACAACGCAAACTTAGCAAGCCACAAGCACAATAAGAGAGCCAGTAAAGCCAAAGCAACAAAGAACAGCCCGTCTGCCATCGGCTGCAACATTGCCCCATTTACAAGCCTTAGCCGACCCCACGCACCCGACAAGCCCATGAGCCCCAGTGGAATACCAAACAGTGAAGCTTGAATACGAACAAGTATGGGACGCACTGTTTTAATTTCTGTTGAGGTCATTGGGTTTTCGCATTCATTTCAAGAAAGACCTGAGCTGCTGCAACCGTCAATGCCGGGTCTTCTTCATGGCCTACATGCCCTAGCTTATCGAACATCACTAAGCGACTCTTGGCAATATCGCTATGAAACCGTTGCGCATTGTCTGGCGGTATGAGGCGGTCTAGCCCACCCCAGATAATCAGCGTCGGTTGTTTTATGCCTTTAATTTGTGCTTCAAATTCACCAGGTTTGTTTTGTGTAAAACGCGCAGCCAAGGCCTGTCTGTTACCTGCGCGAAGTGCAAGCTCGTAGTAGCGATCAATCAATTCGGAATTAATTTTGGAAGGGTCAGCGTAAACATTTCGCAAACTCGACTCAATAACCGAGCGTGGCAAGGCGTGGCTCATGAATCTACTTAGCAAGGGGATCTGAGCCAATTTGAATCCGAGTGGGACCGAAGTAGCGGTTGTGGAATAACCAGCCGAGTCGATCAGAACCAACTTGCCAACCCGATCCGGAAAGTCCACCGCAGTCTTCCAAGCGACATAGCCACCCAACGAATTGCCCGCCAACGCGGCACGTTGTATATGCAAAGCGTCCATCAGAGCTGCGACGAAGTGTGAATACACCTGCATTCGGTAATCGCCATCTGCGTTAGGCCCTGTCAACCCAAAGCCTGGCAGATCCACGCGAATCACCCTATGCTTTTCTTTGAGCACTAGCGTCCAACCATCCCAGGTATGCAAACTAGACGAGGTGCCGTGCAACAAAATCAGGGGCATGGGGTCGTCACGGAGACCTTCATCTCGCAAGTGAACTTTCATTCCGTCGACCAAAACAAACTGAGAAGGCGGTGGCGCCCAGCGAGGTGACAAATCTTCAGCCGATCGGTCCGGTGCCCAAATGGAGACAATACCGCCAATGGCAAGGACAACTACCACAAAAAACACAAGGCCGAAAATTTTGATTTTTTTCATGGGCTCTTCTCGAAGTGAATAGCCAGTTTAGCGAGTCTTCCATTTCCAGTGGCGTATCTGCAGGAATTGATTAAGATGCGATTTAGGTCAACGCCTCTAAAGTAATTTCATGTCCACATCCAAAGTCTGCTTAGTCATAGGTGCTGGTGACGCAACGGGTGGCGCTGTAGCCAAACGATTCGCGCGAGAAGGTTTCACTGTTTGCGTGACCCGCAGGACACTTGAAAAATTACAGCCATTGCTTGATCAAATTCAACAATCAGGTGGCGTTGCGTTTGGATTTGCTTCAGATGCACGCAAAGAAGATGAAGTCATTGCGCTGATAGATCACATTGAGTCCAGCATCGGCTCAATCGAGGTGATGGTTTTTAATATTGGTGCCAACTCACCCAGTAGCATCTTGACCGAGACTGCACGCCGATACACAAAAATGTGGGAGATGGCTTGTTTAGCTGGTTTTTTGAATGGGCGCGAGGTTGCCAAGAGAATGGTCGCCAGACCCACTCACAACGAGCCACATATTGGCGGCATCAGCCAAAAAGGAACCCTCATTTTTACGGGCGCTACGGCATCTCTTAGAGGTAGCGCAAACTTCGCTGGGTTTTCAGGGGGAAAAA
>SXSX01000137.1 GCA_005793295.1 Burkholderiales bacterium
GGTCAAAGCCGAAGGCCAGCGGTATTTTGATGAAGTAGAAGCCGAATACCAACGCATCTTGGCCGATGGCGCACAACACACCATTCCTCAAGCCGAGTTGGACCGCGTTCGTGCCTGCTTTGTTTTCCCCTCACTTGACACCGTGTCGCCAGCACAACAAAGTACAGCCGAGCATGCTTTGGTTGACATGGCTGGCCACAACTCGGAGTTCGCCCGTTGGCTAGAGCAAAACGTCGCGTCGCATCAAAACCCCGGACTCCGCGCTGTCACCCTGTCGTTTAAACGCTTAGGCCAAGCCCCCGGTGATGCTACGGCCGATCAACTGAAAACAGCAGCTGACATTGCTGAGCGCTTTAGCGCAGGCGAAGTGCGTGTGACGCACGACCAAAATCTGGTTCTTCCTTGGGTTCGGGTCGATGCATTGATTGAACTGTGGAACGCTGCCAAAGCGGCGGGCTTTGGACGTGCGAATATCCGCTTACTGAGCGACATGATTGCCTGTCCTGGCGGTGATTACTGCGCTTTGGCAAACGCCCGCTCGCTACCTATCGCCGCTGCAATTACCGAGCGTTACCAAGACCTCGATGAGTTGTTTGATTTGGGTGAAATTGACCTGCATATCAGCGGATGTATTAACTCCTGCGGCCACCACCACAGCGGCCACATTGGCATTCTGGGCGTGGATAAAGACGGTCAAGAGTGGTACCAAGTAACGCTAGGCGGATCCGACGGCTCCGAGCTGAGCGGGCCGGCGAAACCCGGCAAGGTGGTAGGCCCCTCGTTTGCCGCTGCCGAAGTGGTTGATGTGATTGAAGCGGTTCTCGATGTTTACAAAGATAGCCGCGATGGCGGAGAAAACTTTATTGACACCCTACAGCGCGTGGGATTTGATGCCTTTAAAACCGCTGCTAATGCGGCCCGCAATGCGACGGCCCGAACCACCGACCACGCAACCGCTTGAAAAATCGATTGAGACAGAAATTCCATGACGACATTTGACATCTTGACCATCGATACGAACGCTGACAACGCCAACAACAGCGAGGCATCCTCAGATACCTTGGCCTTGGCCAATGATGGTGACGCCCAAAGCCTGCCGCTCGAAGGCCTAGCCCGCATTGACCTTCACTTTCCCAAGTTCACCGACGGCCGCGCTTTTAGCCAAGCATTTGTTCTGCGGCGTCGTGGATTCCAAGGGGATATTCGAGCCCAGGGCGACGTGCTCATTGACCAGTTGATGCAAATGCAACGCAGCGGGTTTAGCAGCGCCCTGCTTCGGGCAGATCAAAATGCCGAGCATGGGAAAAAGTTATTGAACCAATACTGCGCGTTTTACCAAGGCGACGCCCTCAACAAGCCGCAATTTACGGCGGCTTAACGGGTCAACGGTAGAACGCTTCGACCCGACCCTTCAGTTTCAGAAGCAGCGGGTTGCCTTTGCGGTCCAGCGTTTTGCCCGCGGGAACTTTAATCCAGCCCTCGCTGATGCAATATTCTTCGACATCCAGGCGCTCTTTGCCATTAAAGCGAATCCCAACCTCCCGCTCAAAAACCGCCGCCACGTAATACGGGCTGCGAGCATCGATGGAAAGTCGGTCTGGAAGCGCTGGCGCTTCATTGGTAACGGTGGGTGTTGTCATAGGCACAATTATCGTTTCTTATCCATGTCGCCACCTCACATAGTGGAAAATGCTCTCACACGGGAGTGATAACGCTAATGATAAAAATCGCATTTCAACGCTACACCAAAGGTCTTGCCGCCTTGGTTGGCGTGGTATTGATCTACGCCGCAGCTGGGTTTTGGGTCGTTCCCAACTTCCTTCAAAAGCAAATCCCCACATGGAGCGCGACCCATCTCGATCGCAAGATCAGCGTTCAAGCCATTGCGTTCAATCCCTTTACCCTTCGCCTGCAAGTGGATGGATTGGGATTAGCGGAGAACGATGACACTCCAGTTTTAACTATTGCACGGTTGGATGTCGCTTTAGAGTGGGCCTCTTTGGTTCGCGGTACTTGGCGTTTTTCTGACCTTCACCTTAGCTCTCCAGAACTACACCTTGAGGTGTCGAAAAATGGCGTTTTCAATATAGCGCAATGGATAGAAAGCTACGAAGAGCGCAACCCCGCGTCTTCCAGCGCCCTGCCCCGCCTTTTGATTCAGCAATTTCAGATCACCGATGGAAAAATCCATTTTCAAGACCTGCAAAACGGCTACCAAAACCAGTTTGATCCTGTTGAATTGAAACTTAAAGATCTGAGCACCCTCCCCAACGAATCGGGAAGTTACACCTTTAGTGCGCAATCCGACAGCGGGGCTCAATTGCGATGGAGTGGTGAGACCACGCTCAATAGCCTCAAAGGCAAGGGCGAACTCTTTTTCGAAAAAATTGCGCTTTCAGAATTAGCCAAGTACCTCAAACCTTTCACGCGTATTTCCGTCGCGTCGGGTCAGATGGATTTGCACCTACCCTACACCTTCTCTTATGCCGCTGGAAAGTTTGACTTGGGGCTGAGAGATGCACAACTCAAAGTGGGCGACCTCGAAGTTCTTATTCCCCAAGCCGATGGCGCCGAAATCCTTAAGGTGGATTTGTTAAGTGGCGTCCTTGATTTAGCAGAGCTCCACAATGATCCGGCCCGCCCCATCCCCTTCAATGCCCATTTGGTTCTCAAAGACGGCGGCGAACTCAAGACCCAAGGACAGCTCACCCCAACAACGAAGCTGTTAGCAGCAGACCTGACATTCAAAAGTTTAGTCTTAAAACCTTTGCAACCCTTTTTAGCGCCTTACACCCCACTCCAAATTACAAGCGGTACGGTGTCTGGGCAAGGGCGTATCAGCCCAGGGGTTGGGCGAAGCACTGGCCTGCGGTATGTAGGCTCGGTCAAGGTTGCGGAAGTGGTACTGAAAGAGCCTGACGGCGATATGTTTGTTGAATGGAAAGACGCCAGCGCAGAAAAAATAATTCTAGGACTTGATCCTATTGCTATTCGTATCCCCGAGTTAATCTGGATTGAGCCCTCCGCCAAATTCGCGATTGAAGCCGATCGAAGTTTTAGCGCGGCCGAGTTGATGCTCAAGAAAAAAGAGAGCGAAAGCGAAAAGGTAAGCAACTTATCGCCCGTTGTATTTAACTTACAACGGTTGCGAATTCAACAGGGCCAATTGGACTTTACGGACCGGAGTTTGAACCCACAGTTCAAAACCAAGCTGTTCGCACTCAACGGCGTCATTAACGGCTTATCCAATAAAAAAGACACGCGTAGCCAAATTGCCTTAGACGGCAGAGTCAACGAATTTGGGCTGGCGCGAATAAGAGGAGACATGGATCTCTTCAATCTGGGTAACAACACCCAAATTAACGCGCAACTTAAAAACCTTGACTTGGCTTCTGCTTCGCCCTACGCACTCAAATTTGCGGGCCACGCCATTACCGATGGGAAGATGACGTTGGACCTTCAGTACAAAGTTCGCGCCAATCAAGTCGAAGGTAATAACAAAATTACGATTGACGCTTTGACCTTGGGTCAACGGGTTGACAGCCTGACCGCCCTCAAAATTCCCCTTGAATTAGCCATTGCTTTGCTCAAAGACGACGCGGGTCGCATAGAGCTCGGGCTTCCCGTGACGGGCAACATGAACGACCCACAATTTAGTTTCGATTCACTTATTTGGAAAGCGCTGGGGAACGCGCTCACCAAAATCGTAAGCGCACCTTTTAGGGCCATTGCCAGCCTCTTTAGCAAAGGCGCGGACGTCAACACCTTAAGCGCCATCGAATTTGATCCTGGAAGCGACAACCTCCTTGCCCCAGAACAAGAAAAATTGCTGCAAATCGCACACATGTTGTCACAAAGGCAACAATTAAAAATTTCTATTCCAGAACAATACGACCCAGCAGTTGATGGCCCCGTTTTAAAAATGCACATACTGCGCAAAGAAATTTATAAACGGTCCGGTATTCAATTCGACATGGATGAACCGCTCGCGCCCTTGAATTTTTCAAACCGAGCGGTAAGAAAAGCAATGCGCGAAATCTACGCGCAGCGCTTAGGATCTGCCGCTTTGCAAGAACGCGTCAAAACCGCTGAAGACAAAAACTTTTTACAACGATTAGGCCAATTGGTTCAAAGTGAGCCGCAGTTTGCCGACCCTATCGCCTTTTACCAAGGACTGTATTTGCGTCTTGAAGAGACTCAAGTCCTGCCAACTGACGTACTGCATCAGTTGGGCGTTCAACGCGCTTTGGCTGTTTCTAAAGGATTGAGTAAAGCGGGAGTGCCTTCGGAGCGGATCGTTTTGGCTGCCCGAGGGCTTAACGAAAAAAGCGTTTCAATGGACAGCCAAGTGCAGGTTCAGTTGGGGTTGGTGGCGCGTTAAATAATCCCACAGGATTTCAAACTACGTTCATTTCGGATTGAACATAGGAAGAAAAAGCCGCCAAGTGGTTATCCTTAGCGGCCTTTAAGCGGGGTCTTGGTGGCGTGTGGTTGTCAGACCCGGAACCAGCTCAGTTAGCTCCTGGGTAATGCAGCGGGCTTGCGGGTAGTCCCCCGGTGATTTCAGCCCGCGCCGGTGACAGGGTGTGTTTCCAACCAGCGTCGGCCAAGGGTGGTCAGACGATAGCGCTGCTTACTGCTGCGGGGCGCTTCGGTCAATGTCATCTCTATCACCTGCAAGGCTAGCGCCGGTTTCAGATACGCTTTTCGGAAATGTTCTTCTCCCTTGAGGCCGAGTGCGGACTGGATTTTCTGCCGCGACATCTCGCCAGCTACGGCGCGCAGCAGACGCTTAACTTCCCCTGTGACTTCCCTCCAGCCAACGGTCGGGACGAGGGACAAGGGTGGCGCGGCAACCGGATTACGAACGAAAGCCGGTCGTCGTCCGTCTCGAACACCGGCGTGGCCGATCCGTTGGCCGCCGTCTCCTTAAGGATTTTCGGTATGCCGGTGGACCGCCCCTCGGTCATCTCCAATTCCTAGAAGAACTCGCCAATCCGCCGGTTGCGGTAGCGGCGGCTGACGGCGCGGCCAACCTTCAAGTCCTCCATCCGGATAGAACGATCCGGGCCAGGAAAGCTGACGAAGACCAATTCGTCATGACTAACTCGCAATTCGATGGGTTCGCACTCCTCGTAGGAACGGTGCTGAAATTGGTGATCGTCGTTTCCTTGCGGCAATCCCCACACCAGACATTGGCCAGAAGCAGTTGACGGATGTTGGCAGGGATAGATTCCCAGTGCTGGCGTGCAGGTTTAGTGAACGTTGGCAGTGATTCGATAGCCATGGATCAGCGAACCCAGCGACGGGCGTCCTTCAGGAGCAACAGCAGTTGCTGCTCACGCAAGGGCGACGCGATGAACCCGAACCGGCTGTAGAAGCGCGCCGCTTCTTCATCAATGGGATGGGTCAGCATGGCCCGGATGCCGGCCTGTTCAGCAATCAGCATCGTGCGGCGAATCGCATCTTGCAGCAGGCCAAAGCCTATGCCTCGCCCCTGGTCCTGCGTTGATACCGCCAGCCGCGCCAGGATCACCACCGGCAATGGGTACTGTCCCATCCCCTTACGGATGCGCTCTGGGGCTTCCAGCGTATCGACCTGGCCAACGGTGAGGCTGAAGTAGCCCGCGACGCGGTCATCGTCCTCAGCAACGACGAAGGTCTTGGCCGAGCCACTACCCTGCGCTTGGCGGGCGTGGCGCAAGAGCCAGTCGTTTAGCGCGGGCTTGCCGCAGTCAAAGTCGTCCAGCCGATGCTGCGTGGCCAGTGACTCCGGTGCGCGCAATGTCACTTCGCGTCCCAAGGCGCCTTGCGGGCAAACAGGTCACGCAAGCCATCGTTGGCCTGCACGGGACGCTCCAGGAGATCCATCAGGGCCTGGTACTGGCTGCCCGAAACCATGAACAATCGCTGGTCGAGCAGGGTCTGTTCGGCGGCCAAGCAGGCACTGTCGAGGATGAAGTCGGTCAGCGACTTGTGTGCCACATCAGCGGCACGACGCAGCACCACCTCCTGTTCGGGGGTGGCGCGCAACCCAAATCGTGCAGACCGGGCGGTAGGTGATGTTGCAATGGCAGTCATGAGGGCACCTCGTTTGTTAGTTCAATTGTCTCAATGTTAGTACAAACGACGAACAATGTCCAGTTGCAATGGACGACCGGTGGCCTTGGTTGACCGTGAACCGGCGCGTGCAAATCGTTGATTTTGCTAGAGGGACATCTGCGCCTACCCGCAAGGCAAACAGAGAATTGAGATGGCTCTGGCCCGGAAAACGGCCGATTTCGGGTATTTTGGCAGAGGGGTACCCGCAGCATATTCCAACTCCACCCGGGGGAAACACCCAAAGAAAAGGGCCCGGAGAATTTCCGAGCCCTAATAAATGGTGGGCTGGCGGGATTTGAACCCGCGTCCGCAAGCCATCTTCGAGCAGATCTACATGTTTAGTGGTCTGATTTGAGTCTCGCCCTTGTGAACGCGCAGTCACACGCTGTCACAGTCGCCAGTACCCTATTGTCTCGCCCCGAACCAAGGTACCCGGTTCAGTGCCAGCCGATGAAAATGACCTTACAGCCTGGACGTTTTAGCTTTCACCAAAACACCCTTGCCCAGCCCATCGGCCTGCTGTTGTAAGGCTCACTGGTTATTAAGCAGCGAGTGCGAAACGTTCGTCGTTTGCAGTTAGTTTTTTTGAATCTGTTTTACGAGCGCACTCAGCTCGACATGCACCACAGCGATTCCGTACCCACGTCGAAACCAGTGCAGCCCCAAGGTTCCTATTTTAGGCGCTTACGATCAATTGCAAGAGCTCTGCGGGAGAATTTATCTCTGCGTGTGCGCCCCACGCACGGGTATCGCTCTTTTCACCCAAATATCCGTAGGTTGCGGCTACGGTTGGCATACCTGCGGCCAAACCGGCGATAACGTCGCGCTCATCATCGCCCACGTACAAACATTGCGCTGGTGGCAGTCCTAGCCTTCGGGCGGCCTCAAGCAAAGGCTCGGGGTGAGGTTTTGCGTGCGGTGTGGTGTCACCACTGATAATCGTTTTGGCTGTTTGAAACAGAGGCATTGCGGCTGTTAACGGGTTCGTAAAACGCTGCGACTTATTGGTCACCACGCCCCAAACCATGGCTCTTGCGTTAATTTGTTCAATCATTTCAGGAACGCCATCAAACGCAAAAGTTCGCTGGGTCATACAGGCGGCGTAGTTGACAAAGAATTCTTCTCGAAGGGTCTCAAAATCAGGATGCTCTGGCCCCACACCAAACGCCACCGCCAACATGCCTCGGGCGCCCGCGCATGCCATAGGCCGGTATCGCGCGTAAGGCAAAGAGGCCATTCCGCGCTTGATACGCATTTGGTCTGCTGCGGCGCCCAAGTCGGGGGCACTATCAATCAGGGTTCCGTCTAAATCAAACAGAATGGCAGAGATGTTTTGAAAGATCACAGGCGGGTTTAATTAAATCAAATGGGTTTTTGGGTTGCAAAAAGATAGTTCACGTCGGTGTTATTCGTTAGAGCGTACCGTCGGGTTAAGGGGTTGTAGCCCATTCCGCGGGTGTGGCGCAGGTCTAAATTCACTTGGCGGCAGTACCCGGCAAGCTCACTGGGCCGGATCATTTTTGCGAATTCATGGGTTCCACGGGGAAGCAGATTGAGCAAGTACTCGGCACCCACGATAGCCAATAAAAACGATTTGGGGTTGCGATTGAGCGTCGAGAAGAAAACCCACCCACCGGGTTTGACGAGCTCAGCGCATGCCCGAACCACAGACGCAGGGTCTGGAACGTGTTCTAACATTTCCATGCATGTCACCACGTCAAATTGCCCTGCCTTCTCTATAGCCAAGGCCTCGGCGCTGACTTCACGGTAGCTCACCCCGTTTGTCTGGGCCTCCATCGCATGCAACTGCGCCACCCGAAGGGCTTTGGTAGATAGGTCGATCCCCAATACCTTAGCTCCTTTGCGAGCCATAGAGTCGGCCAAAATTCCGCCCCCGCAACCCACATCAAGTGCTTCAAGCCCAGCGATGGGCACAAGGTTGTTAATCCATTCCAAGCGCAACGGGTTGATTTGGTGCAAAGGACGGAACTCGCTTTCCGTATCCCACCAACGGTGAGCGAGCTCAGAAAATTTTGCAAGTTCAGCAGGATCGGCGTTGATGGTGTTATTCATGGTTTCATTATCTGATGAATGGAGTCAAGCCGTTTTATAGGCAACAAAAAACCCGCCGAAGCGGGTTTTTTGGTATTCGAGGAAACGAATTACTTGGAACGGGTTCCAACGACTTCGATTTCAACGCGGCGGTTTTTAGCGCGACCTTCTTTGGTCTTGTTGTCAGCCACGGGGCTGGTTTCGCCTTTGCCTTCAGTGTAGATACGGTTTTTGTCAATGCCTTTGGAAACCAAATAAGCCTTGACTGCTTCAGAGCGAGCGACAGAGAGTTTTTGGTTGTAAGAGTCAGAACCAACAGCGTCGGTATGACCTACTGCGATCACCACTTCCAAGCTGATGCTCTTGACTTTAGAAACCAGGTCATCCAACTTGGCTTTGCCTTCAGGCTTCAATACGGATTTACCGAAATCAAAGAAGGCATCAGCAGCGTAAGTCACTTTACTAGCTGCA
>SXSX01000138.1 GCA_005793295.1 Burkholderiales bacterium
ATGGCTGCGGCAATTGGTTCGGGTCTGCCGGTGAGCGATGCCTGCGGCTCCATGGTGGTTGATATTGGTGGCGGTACCACCGAAGTCGGCGTGATTTCTTTGGGCGGTATGGTCTACAAAGGCAGTGTGCGCGTAGGCGGCGATAAGTTTGATGAGGCCATCATCAACTACATCCGCCGCAATTACGGCATGCTCATTGGTGAGCCCACCGCCGAAGCGATTAAGAAAAAAATTGGTTCTGCATTCCCGGGCTCGGAAGTGAAAGAAATGGAAGTACGGGGTCGCAATCTCTCTGAAGGCGTACCACGCAGCTTCACGATTTCTAGCAATGAAATCTTAGAAGCCCTGACAGACCCGCTCAACAACATTGTCTCGGCGGTGAAAAACGCGTTGGAGCAAACGCCCCCAGAACTCGGCGCTGATATTGCCGACCGCGGCATGATGATGACAGGCGGCGGCGCTTTGCTGCGTGACTTGGACCGTTTGTTGGCGGAAGAAACTGGCCTTCCGGTACTGATTGCCGAAGACCCCTTGACCTGCGTGGTGCGGGGTTGCGGAATTGCGTTGGAACAAATGGAACACTTGGATTCCATCTTCACTAACGAATAAGAACCAAAAGCAGCCATGGCCCTGGCTCCGCTAGGTAGAGAACCCCCTCCCTTATTCAGACAAGGCCCGTCGGCCTTGTCAAAACTTATTTTCTTTAGCGCATTGGCGCTTTTTTTGATGGTTGCTGACGTGCGCTTTCAAATGATGCAGCCTTTGCGCACGATTTTAGCTACCGTGATTTACCCCTTCCAGTGGTTGGCGATGCGCCCTGTTTTATTGGTGCAAGAGGTCGACTCTTGGGCGATTTCTTTGGGAGAAACAGAGCAAGACCGTGAAATTTTGCGGACGAAACTCACCTTGCAATCACAACGCGCTTTGCAGGTGGATCAGCTGACTTTAGAAAATCGCCGACTGCGCGACTTGTTGGAGCTCAAAGGACGCCCTGGCGTTGTTGGCATTGCTGCCCAAGCGATTTATGACGCTGCCGATCCGTATTCTCGAAAAATTATTTTGGATAAAGGTTCTGTCCAAGGCCTCTCATTGGGCGCCCCTGTGATTGACGACTTAGGCGTATTGGGTCAGATCACTCGCTTGTACCCTTTAACCAGTGAAGTGACCTTGATCACGGACCATGACCATGCTACGCCCGTGCTGAATGCGCGTACTGGCGCACTTGGGGTGGCTTACGGGGAAAACTCGATCCATGCCGATGCCATCGAGTTGCGATTTATGGCGGCCAATGCCGACGTCGCAGTGGGTGACTTGCTGACTACCAGCGGTGTGGACGGCGTCTATCCCCCAGGTCTGCCGGTTGCACGGGTTGAAAAGGTAGAACGCAGTACCACCGACGTGTTTGCCCGTATTTACTGCATGCCGCTGGCCTTGGTGGCAGGCGCGGGACATGTATTGGTTCTTGCGCCCTTATCTCCAGCAATTGAACCCCGACCTGCGAGTGAGCCGATTGCAGTAGTTTCAAAACCAAGGGGCCGCCGATGATCATGCGTCCAGGCCAGCAGTTGCTGCTCCAAGCGGACCCATTTTTTATTTGGGCGACGCTTTTTGCGGCGCTATTTGCCAACATGTTGTTCAATATGTTGTTGTGGGGACGCAGCGCCTGGGTTCCCGATATCTTGTCTGTGGTGTTGGTCTTTTGGACGGTGAACCAGACTTTGCGCGTGGGCGTAACAGCCGCCTTCATTTTTGGTCTGTTCATGGATGTTTACCAAGGCGGTTTATTGGGTCAGCATGCGATGGCCTATACCGTTTTGAGCTTTTTGGCCATCATGATTCACCGGCGCTTGCTTTGGTTTTCTTTGTCCTCACAAGCGCTCCAGGTCTTGCCTTTGTTTGCCGTTGTTCATGTCGTAGAAATCGTCTTGACTTTGCTACTGGGCGGGAGTTGGCCTTCATGGGTGGTGATTTTTGCCCCCTTGTTTGAAGCCATGCTCTGGCCTGTGCTGAGCGTCGTTTTACTGGCGCCTCAGCGGCGAGCGCCCGACCCAGACGAAAACCGCCCCTTGTAGCGGATTACCAAGATGGAATTACGCAACGTACAAGCAGAACTGGCAGACTTTCGGGTACGGGTCTTTGCAGTGACCGTACTTATTTTGGTCTGCTTTTTCTTGCTAATTCTGCGCTTGATGTATTTGCAAATGTGGCGTCATGATGATTTGCGAGCACAGGCCGAAAGCAACCGAACTGCCATCATCCCCATCGTCCCCAATCGGGGTCTCATTTTGGATCGTAACGGTATTGTTCTGGCAAGTAACTACTCTGCCTACACTTTAGAAATCACGCCTTCTAAAGTTGAGGATCTTGAAAAAACAATTGATGAATTAGCCCAGTTCGTGGATATCTCGGTTCGAGACCGTAGGCGATTTAAGAAAATGCTGGAGGAGTCAAAAAGTTTTGAGTCCATGCCTATCCGTAACCGACTCAGCGATGCGGAAGTAGCCCGATTTGCCGCGCAGCGCTTTCGTTTTCCTGGTGTAGAAATCAAAGCGCGTTTGTTTCGTAACTACCCTTATGGCGATCTTGCCAGCCACGTGATTGGCTACATCGGGCGGATAAACCAAAGTGAAAAAGCGCAACTTGCAGAGTCCGAAGACCAAGCCAATTACCGAGGAACGGAGTACATCGGAAAGCTCGGTATTGAGCAAAGTTTCGAGCACCAACTCCATGGAACGACGGGGGTAGAGCATATTGAAACCTCCGCTGGCGGACGCGCGATGCGCCGCCTCTCGAGCAGCAACTCAACCCCCGGCGATACGGTGATTTTGTCCATCGATATCAAATTACAGCAGTTGATTGAGACCATGTTTGGAGACCGGCGCGGCGCTTTGGTAGCCCTCGATCCTAAAACAGGTCAAGTCTTGGCTTTTGTAAGTAAGCCTACCTTTGATTCCAATTTATTTGTCGAGGGGATTGATCAGGACAACTGGGCCATGCTCAATGAGTCCCCTGACCACCCGCTCCTTAACCGCGCCCTGCGCGGGACCTATCCGCCGGGATCTACCTATAAGCCGTTTATGGCGATGGCCGCGCTTGAAACAGGAACTCGCTCTGCCAAGACCTTAATCAATGATCCTGGTTTTTATATGTTTGGTGGGCACCGCTTTGGCAGCCCTGAGAACGAGCGCGGAGGCATCATGGATATGCGCCGCGCGATTGTGGAATCAAGCAACGCCTATTTTTACTCTCTGGCTAACGAGTTAGGCGTCGATCAAATGCATGACTTTATGAAACCATTGGGTTTTGGGCAGATGACAGGAATTGACGTTTTGGGTGAGCTTCGTGGTGTCTTGCCAAGTCAAGAATGGAAACGCAATTACTATAAAAAACCAGAGCAAAAAAAATGGTACGCCGGAGAAACAATTTCACTTGGTATCGGCCAAGGCTATAACAGTTTTACGATGTTGCAATTGGCCCAAGCCACTGCGACCTTGGCCAATCGGGGGGTGAAACATACGCCCAGATTGGTCATCGCAACCCAAGAAGCGGGTGCAAAAAACCGTACGGTCATGCCTGATAACCCGGGTGAAGATTTGAAGTACAAACCCGAACATTTGGATGTAATTTTGCCAGCCATGGTTGGCGTTACGCAGGAGGGAACATCGGCACGCGCTTTTGCTGGAGCAGGGTATCTGAGTGGTGGCAAAACGGGAACGGCGCAAGCGGTGAGTTGGGGAAAAAATGAAAAGTACAGCGCTTCGCGTGTAGAAGAGCGCCAACGCGACCATGCGCTCTATATCGCTTTTGCCCCAGCAGAAGCCCCCCAAATTGCAGTCGCTGCGATTGTAGAAAACGCAGGGTTTGGATCCGCTTCTGCTGCGCCTATTGTTCGCCGCGTGTTTGATTATTGGCTGATGAAACAGTACCCCAATGAGGCCGATCTAGCCGCCGTTCGGATTGGTCAAGCTGCTGCACCTATGGGTAAACCCCGTAAAGCGGCTGAAGTGCCTTGGCCTTTGAATCCTACTCCCACATCCGTACTCACGCCCGCCGCAGACAACCCTCAGTAAGGCTTTGATTTAACGAAGAAAAGCATCCCAACCCGTTTTGAGGATGAGAGCGCTGACCACAAATAAAAATACGCTACGTACAAAGCCGGCGCCATGCTTCATGGCCAAGTGGCTTCCCGCCAAGCTGCCAAGAATATTGGCAATCGCCATGGCAATAACGAAGTGCCACCAAACGTGGCCTTTGAGCGTAAAGAGAACTAAGGCTGCGAAGTTACTCGCCGTGTTGAGTAGTTTGGCACTGGCCGATGCATGTAAAAAATCGTAGCCAGTGATACGCACCAGCAAAAACACCAAAAAACTGCCTGTTCCAGGCCCGAAAAATCCGTCATAAAAACCTATACCCATGCCAATCAAGCAGACCACTACCATTTCGAGTCGACCCGAAAAACGGGGTGCATGGTCGCGCCCCAATTCCTTTTTTGCCAAGGTGTAAAACAGTACCAAAGTAAGTACGAAAGGCAATGCTTTACGCAAGTATTCGGGAGAGACCATAGTCACCAACCAAGCTCCAGCAAAGGAGGCAACTAAGGCGCAAACCGTTGCTGGCAGCAAGGCGTGCCAGGGCATAGAAACTTTGCGGCTGTACTGCATTGTTGCCATCGCCGTGCCCCAAACCGAGGCTCCCTTATTTGTTCCTAACAGAGTCGCAGGTGGTGCAGTCGGAAACGCGGCGAAGAGCGCGGGCATCAATATGAGGCCGCCGCCGCCAACGATGGAATCTACAAAGCCGGCAAGCATGGAGGCAAGCGTTACAAAGAGGAGTTCCATGGAAGTGGGTGTCTTTTCAAAAAGTTTTGAAGCGCTGGCGGCGTGACTCAGGTCAAGTTTGGGGCATAAAAAAAGCACCGGCTAGCCAGTGCTTTTTCACCTTTTTTAACAAGGCATGTTCCATTGTATTTCAATGGTTTTTATGGGTCTCCTCGGCTTTCGATTTTGGTTCGAGCGAGCTCTTCTTTTTATTTGCAGTTGCCACTACGTTAGTTACGAACGAACTGTAACGCGCATGAGGGATAAAAAGTCTAAGGATTTACCCTTCCCCCTCGCTCACTAAATTCACGTCAGCTGATCGCATCTTCGGCAATCCATTGGGCCGCTTTTTCTGCAATCATGAGCGTTGGAGAGTTGGTGTTTCCGCTGGTAATCAAAGGCATGACGCCCGCATCAACCACCCGCAAACCCGTGACGCCGTGTACTTTGAGTCGCGCGTCGACGACGGCTAGGGGATTGTCGGCGCGGCCCATTTGGGTTGTTCCTACCGGATGAAAAATAGTGCTGGCAATGTCACCAGCCAATTTGGCCAGCTCTTCATCGCTTTGGTATTGCACGCCGGGTTTGTATTCTTCGGGGGCAAAGGGTTTCAAGGCGTCTTGGGCCAAGATGCGGCGGGTGACGCGCAAAGAATCCGCTGCTACTTTTCGATCTTCTTCTGTGCTCAAGTAGTTCGGTGCAATCGCGGGTGCATCTTCAAAACGGTTGGTCTTGATGTGAACCGTGCCCCGGCTGGTGGGGTTGAGGTTGCACACACTGGCGGTGATCGCGTTAAAACGATGTAACGGAGAACCGAAGGCATCAAGGCTCAAGGG
>SXSX01000139.1 GCA_005793295.1 Burkholderiales bacterium
AGTCACAGACGATGAATTCAAAATCCATGGCTGTCAGATCATTGAGAACTTTTTGAACACCTTCTTGGCTCAGGGCATCTTTGTCGCGGGTTTGTGATGCTGCTAAAACGTACAGGTTGTCGCATAGTTTGTCTTTGATTAAAGCCTGATTTAAGTTGGCTTCGTTTTGAATTACGTTGATCAAGTCATACACCACACGGCGCTCACAACCCATGATCAAATCTAAATTTCGCAAGCCCACATCAAAGTCAATCACCACGGTTTTGTGTCCACGCAAGGCCAAACCCGTCGCAAAACTTGCGCTAGTCGTTGTTTTTCCCACGCCACCTTTTCCGGATGTAACCACAATAATTTTTGCCATGGGAAGAATGTCTTTCAGATTAAGGAATTTAGATTTTAAGTTTAAGTGCTTAAAGCTTCAATAATCAGTTTTTCTTGACCGTCGATGCTTAAGCGCACTTGTGCAGGTTTCCCAAGGACATCGGGCCCAAGCTCTTTTTCAGTCGTTCGGTAAACCCCTGCAATGGATACCAATTCAGGTTCCATGCAAAGTGAAAAAATTCGCGCTTGGGTGTTACCTCGTGCACCTGCCATGGCTTTACCGCGCAAGGAAGCGTAGATATGAATATTTCCGTCCGCAATCACTTCTGCACCCCGGTTAACCATCGCCATTACGACCAAATCGCCACCACGGGCATACACCTTTTGCCCTGAGCGCAAGGGCTTGTCGATGACCAGTGCTGGGACCACTTCCGTTTTTAGTGGTGCTTTTTCAATCGAACCCTCTTTGATTTGACTAGCTACTGTTTCGTTTGGTTTTTTTGCTGTAGTTTGCGTTTTTTTGGTTTCTGGAGGAGCTTCCGTTAACCCCCTCTTTTTGGCCTGGACTAAGCCGCTGGGTGGTAAACCACGCACAGCCACTGCAAAAAGCCTGCAATTTTTTAACGCAGACAGAAGTTCAGGCCAATGGGCGTCTTGATCGGCCACGTTTACTTGCGAAAAATCGAGTACCAAAGGGTCTAGGTCAAAAAAATCGGGACTTTCGCTTAAAGGTCCAAACTGATGAATTAAATCATTGGCGAGTTTGGAAAAGAGTGGCGTCTTTACGACCAAAGCAACCAAGGAAAGCTGGGCGCTTTTTATGTCAAAAGAGGCGGTTGGTGATCCAGAATGTGATCCTGTCGAATGAACGGGCATGGGCGTTTGAGGATCCAAAAAGAGGAAACCAAATCTTACTTGATGCGCGGGCACAATCTGACTAAAGAAAAGTTGCTTGTTTTTTTCTATCCTTGTCTTCTTCTTTATTTCTTTATTTAACTATAATAGTAGTAGGTAAAATAGGTCTTTTTTTGTTTATAACGTTTTTTTATTGATTGAAATCAATGGCTTAAGGTATGTATATCCATGTTCATGGTTTTGTTTTTGATGTCTCCAAAATGGGGATAAATTCTTCAAAAATATTTTTCTGTGGATAAGTTGGACTTTTCCTGCAAACCATCCACATACTTATCCAATAAATTTTGAGGTCTTTTGTATGTTTTTATTGTGTTTTGGTCTGTTTATTTTTTTATCAGTTCATTCACTTCGTCTGAGTGGTGACGGTTTTCGAGATCGATGGATTGCACGTGTGGGTGAAAAAGGCTTCAAGTTGCAGTTCACCGCTGTGTCCATTGTGGGATTTATTTTGATACTTGTAGGCTTTGGTCTTGCCAGAGAAACCCCGTTGTTGCTTTGGACGCCATGGCCGCCTATGCGGCTTGTGGCTGCTTTGCTTACCTTGATTTCTTTTGTTTTATTAGCCGCCGCCTATGTTCCTGGTAATGCCGTTAAAGCCAAACTTCATCATCCGATGATCTTGGCTGTCAAAGTTTGGGCATTGGCGCATCTTTTATCTAATGCGAGCGCCGCCCATGTGGTGCTGTTTGGTTCCTTCTTGGTATGGAGTGTTTTGTGTTTCCGAGCTGCACGCCGTCGTGAAAAGCGTTTACAAACAAGCTATGCGCCAGGGAATAACCCCTCGACAGTGATTACCGTTGTCTTAGGTGGCTTAGCCTGGGCGTTGTTTGCGCTCTGGGGGCACGGCTGGTTGATTGGAATTCGCGTGTTGACTTAACCATTCAGAGATGCAAAATCCATTGGATGGCCATCTTGGCAACAAAACCCACCATACCAAAAGCCAAACCTAAAAACAAAACGAACGTTCCGAATTTACCGGCTTTGGCTTCCCAAGCCAAGTGACCAATGATGAAAAGCATATAGAGCATAAAAGCACCGACCCCAAAGGTCAGGCCAAAGCCGGCAATGTCTGCTTCTGTGTAACCGAACATTATTCTTCTGTGCGTGAAGGCAAGGTACGGATATCAATCAAGTCACGATAGGCGTGCCAACTGGCATGGCCCAACATGGGAATAACCCATACCAAGCCCAACAAGAGTGAGCCTAGTCCCAGCAAGGTAAACACCATAATGAGCCCCGCCCACAGAGCCATTGGGATCGGGTTTTTGATGACTACAGCCCAGCTGATAACGACGGCTTGTAGCAAAGACACGCGGCGATCCAAAAGCAAAGGCATCGTCACTACGCTTGAGGCAAAGAGGGGCGCTGTCAGCACGCCACCCAAGGCAAGCCAAAGTTCAAATAGCCAACCGGACGGTGCTAACACCACATGCCGCAAAAAATCGATCGGGCTTTCAATTGGAATGGGCGACAACAAGGTAATCAAAGCAGCCGAAGTCAGGACCCACCCCGTCGCAGCTATAGACAGCAGCGCACCAAATTGCACCATGCACCAGTAGTCATTGCCCCATTTATTGAAATGGCTGTTTTGCCAATTGAGCCAAGTTTTAAGTATCAGACCAAAACCAATTTTTTCCTCGCGTTCTAAAGCCCGGCTTAAGGCATACAAACTGGTTGCCAATACAGGGGCGACAACTAAAAACCCCGACAGGGCGCCAGCGAGTAACCAAAACCGGTGATGCGCAACAGCGACAATAAAACCGCCTGCAAGGGTGAGAGCTAAGCCGTGTATGAGACTAAGCCACCCCAGCCGTGAAATATCTTTCCATGCCAAGGAAAGCCATTCCAAAGGCTTTAGGACACCAATCGTGCGAACAATCGTGGTTGCGTCAAACTTTTGCATAGCTGAAGTGTAAGGACAAACAGCGCACGTCGATAATGCTTGTTTTTAAACGCAGGAGTCAGCTGTGCCTCGTCCTATATTGTTAGACAACCAGATCCACCCCGCTATTCGGCATGAAGTTGAAAATCATCACTTAGAGATCGTGCAAGAAGTACAAGCCGCCATTGCAGCGCACGCTGTTGTCGTTGTTGGAATGGCAATGAACCCAATGCCTAAACGCGCCCGCGCATCGCTTGATGCCGCTGGTGTGGTTCATACCTACTTGGAATACGGAAGCTACTTTAATACGTGGCGCAAACGAAACGCATTGAAAATGTGGACCGGCTGGCCCACATTTCCCATGGTTTTTGTTAAAGGCAATTTGATCGGAGGTGCCGAAAATCTTGCGGCACTGATCCAATCGGGAGAGTTAAAAAAGCTATTGGCCTAGCCCTTCTTTTTTTCTTGGCGACCACCATTTTTTTCCATGCGGGCATGCTCAGCATCTAAAACCTTTTTTTGGTCTTCGCTTAAGGCGCCGTATAGCGCTTTAACTGCATCATCGCGTTGGTTTATGTGAGCGAGCATGGCTTCGTGGTGTTGTATCCGCAATGGTTTCATTTTGTCGATGCGCTCGGGAGTGGTGAGTTTGTCCAATTCGGCACGATCAGGACGTAACGCCGTCATTTTTGCGGGTGGTTGCATGGCCGCAGTGAATGTGTTCCAAGCGCTTTCCTGCGAGGCAGTAATATGAAGCTTGTTTTTAAGTTGAATGAGGTGGCGATTGATTCTTTCCGCCATTTTGGCGGGTTCCCCGTGGTGCATGCCGCCCATGTGCATCATCTCTGGGTGGTCGCCTTTGGGCCCCATTTGTGCGAGAGCACCAAACCCTGCGGCTCCAAGGACGGCGGCAATGAGCAAAGATTTATAAACGGGTTTCATTGTGAATTCCTCTTAAGGTTCTTTGATGCGGACATCGCATCGCAGTGGGGTTAAGTTTGATGTGACGATGTGTCTGGAATGTGGTTTTCAATGAAGCCTCTGTAAAGTTTCATAAAAAATTAGTGCGAGTTTTAATCCTTTAGAAAGCGCAATGTGTTTAAAAATACAATGGTTTATCAGCTCGCGTCTCCTTGGACGATCAGTCGTCCTGCGTTAGAAAAGGCGCTGGAGTCCCATCGGTTTTCCGAGTGTGGCGCGTCGCAAGACAAATCTGTGGGATGGTTAGAGCCCCGAGGCCAAGCCTTACGTGGTTTTAGAAGATGCCCCGATGACCTCTATTGAAAACATCGCACAATCGTCCTTAGATATCGGTATTGGGGGAATGACCTGTGCCTCCTGCGTTGGGCGTGTTGAAAAAGCATTGAAGCGGGTCGAGGGTGTCAAAGATGCCAGTGTGAATTTGGCGACCGAGTCTGCCCGGATTCATTTCGTTGCCAGTGTGGAGAATCAACCCCACATGGACGCGTTATTGCGCCGTGCTGTGCGCAATGCTGGCTATCAACCCCAGGCTGCGGAGGCTGCACTCGATGACCAAGATTCCTCCGCATGGGCGGGGTTCGGGCCTGTGGCTTGGGGTCTAGCCCTCTCCGTGCCTTTGGTTTTACCTATGGTGGCCCAAGCTTGGGGCGGGCATTGGATGTTGTCGTCGGTGTGGCAGTTCTTGTTGGCCACGCCGGTGCAATTTGTTTTAGGTTGGCGTTTTTATGTCGCAGCGTGGCATGCGGTTAAAAACCGAGCCGGCAATATGGACTTGCTTGTGTCATTGGGCACGAGCGCGGGCTGGGCTTTGTCGGTTTGGTTATGGTTGAGCGCAGAGCCTGGGGCGATGGTGCATTTGTACTTTGAGAGTTCGGCCGTGGTGATCACGCTTGTGCTCCTAGGTAAATGGCTGGAAGCCCGTGCTAAGCGACAAACCACCTCTGCGATTCGCGCTTTGCATGCGCTGCGTCCTGAGCAAGCGCACGTGCTCGGGGCCGATGGTGAGTTCGATGTTCCGATCGCAGAAGTTCTCGTGGGGGACGTGGTGGTGGTCAAGTCTGGCGAGCGATTCGCCGTGGATGGCACCGTGTCTGAGGGCCAAACCCAGGTCGATGAGTCCATGTTGACAGGCGAATCACTGCCTGTGAGTAAAGCGGTAGGTGCCCGTGTGACGGGGGGCTCCATTAACGGCGAAGGACGAGTCTTGGTGCGCGTTGATGCCGTTGGGGCGCAGACCATGCTCTCCCAAATGATTCGCTTGGTTGAAGATGCGCAGGCTGCAAAGGCCCCGATTCAGCGGTTGGTTGACCAAGTCAGTGCGGTTTTTGTTCCCGTCGTTTTGGTGATTGCTATCGGCACGATGCTGGCGTGGTGGATCAGTGGTCATGCTTTTGAAGTGGCATTGATTCATGCGGTGGCCGTGCTGGTCATTGCTTGTCCGTGTGCCTTGGGCTTGGCAACACCAGCGGCCATCATGGCCGGCACCGGGGTTGCCGCAAAACACGGCATTTTGATTAAAGACTCGCAAGCTTTAGAGTTGGCACACAAAGTCACTGTGGTGGCTTTTGACAAGACTGGCACCTTAACCCTTGGCAAGCCTCGGCTTATCGCCCTGCGGGCTTTAAACGCCCCTCCAAATAGCGGCCTCCAGTTCCAAGATGCCGCGCTTTTGCAAATTTGCGCGGGGCTGCAAAGTGGAAGTGCGCACCCCTTGGCGCTGGCGGTGGTTAGCCATGCAAAAGAGCAAGGTTTAACTTGGAGTGCGCCATTGAATGTCCGTTCAGTCGCTGGCCGCGGAACCTTGGGGGAGGTCGATGGACTGGTCTATGCATTGGGAAGTGTGCGTTGGATGCAAGAACTTCATGCGCAATGCCTAAATCGAGAAGCGTTTGAGACGCAAGTGCAAGCGTTTGAAAATGAAGGTGCTAGTGTTTCCGCTTTGGCACAACAAGTATCCGGGCAATGGCAGTTGCATGCGCTGATGGCCTTTGCCGATGAACCTAAGCCTGGCGCAAAAGAGGCGATCGCTGAACTGCGCGCCCAAGGCATTCGCACCGTCATGATTTCTGGCGACAACTGGGGCGCAGCCCGCGCGATGGCGAGTCGCTTGGGGTTAAACGCTGCGCCCGACAGCGACGAAGTCATGGCCGAAGTGTTACCGGCCGACAAAGCGGCGCGAGTGCTGGCTTTGAAATCAGGTGTGAACGGGCAATATTTTACGGTGGCAATGGTCGGCGATGGGGTCAATGATGCCCCTGCATTGGCAGCAGCAGATGTGAGCATGGCTATGGCCAATGTGGATGGTGCAAGCGCGGACGTTGCGATGCAGGCTGCGGGCATCACGCTGATGCGCGGTGACCCCCGGCTGGTGTCAGCGGCGCTGGATATTTCACGCAGAACCGTTTACAAAATTCGGCAAAACTTATTCTGGGCTTTTTTCTATAACGCTGCTGGCATTCCGCTAGCGGCTTTGGGTTATCTCAATCCGGTGTTGGCCGGTAGTGCGATGGCGCTCAGCTCCGTCAGCGTGATGGCGAATGCTTTGTTGTTAAAGCGCTGGAAGCGCCGCCCGTTGCGTTAAGACGTTTTGATGCAAACATCGTTTCGGCAATGGGTGTGGCTGGCTTTGGCTTTGTCTGTGGGGGCTGCCATCTCTTTGGGTGTTACTCGCTTTGCCTATGGCTTGCTGCTGCCGGCTATGCGTGACGATTTAGGCTGGTCTTACACGCTCGCTGGTGCAATGAATACAGCCAATGCCGTTGGATACCTTATCGGTGCGCTTTTTACCCCGAGCTTATTGCGTCGCGTGGGGCCTTCTGTTTTACTGTGGTCGGGCTCTTTGCTTGCTGCTCTTTTTATGGGTTTGAGTGGTTTTTTTACCGATGCGAATGTGTTGCTCTTGCAGCGCTTGTTGGCCGGGGTGGCCAGTGCGGTGGTGTTTGTTGCTGGTGGCTTGATGGCAGCACGCTTGGGTGCCCGTGCGCCTGCACAAGCCGGTTTGCTTTTAGGTTTGTATTATGGCGGAACGGGTTTGGGGATTGCGTTGTCTGCGGTTCTCGTGCCTTGGGTGCTGGAGTTGGCGCAAATGCAATTGCATGGTTGGCGCTTTGCGTGGTGGGCCTTGGCAGGTGTCTGTGTGGCGGGCACGCTTTTGTTGCGATGGCCTGCTCGTGTGATGGCGCGGTGGGATGTGCCCGTACAAGCGCAGGGTCAAAAAAACGGCGCTTTTTTTTGGAAACCCTTTGGCTTTGCTTTGTCCGGTTACGCCATGTTTGGTGTCGGGTATATCGGCTATATGACTTTTGTTGTCGCCCTATTGCGTAACCAAGGGGCGAGTCCTGTGGCGGTGATGGTTTTCTATGGTTTGCTCGGGCTTGCCGTTATGGCATCTTCACGTATTTGGGCTGGCTTGTTAGACCGCCATCACGGTGGAGGCGCCATGGCTTTGCTCAATGGTTTATTGGGCGTGGCGATTGTGTTACCTGCTTTAACGCAAAACTTTCTGCTCCTTTTAATCTCGGGCGCGCTGTTTGGCGGCGTGTTTTTATCGATCGTTGCCTCGACGACCGCCTTGGTTCGCCACAATCTGCCGCAGAGCGCTTGGGCCAAAGGCATTAGCGCATTCACGGTAGTGTTTGCTGCAGGTCAGATTGTGGGGCCCACGATGGTGGGTTGGATTGCTGACGGCGAGGGCGGCCTTGAGCGCGGCTTGCTCGTCTCCGCACTTGCGCTTTGGTTAGGTAGTGCGTTGGCTTGGCGACAAAAACCGCTTGCTTCTTGAGCGCTTTGACACCTAAATTACCTTATCAGTTTGCGCGCATCATCGCTGCCGCTTTTTCTGCAATCATGATGGTCGGAGCAGTCGTGTTTCCACCTGTGAGGGTGGGCATGATGGACGTGTCTACGACGCGCAAACCTTGGATGCCGTGCACCTTCAGTTCTGCATCAACGACCGCCATGGGGTCGCTGTGTGGCCCCATCTTGCACGTGCCGCAAGGGTGGTATTCGGTGTCTGAGTGGTTGCGCAGGAATTGCTCAATTTGTTTAGGATTGTTTCGCTCCACCGGGTAGAGCATCTCACCGCGGCAGTCATCGAGTGCGGGAGCATTCAAAATGTCGAGGCCCATTTGTGTGCCTTTGACTAAGGTGGCTAAATCATCGGGATGTTGAAAAAAGCCCGGGTCAATCAGTGGAGCATCGTCGGCTTTCTTGCTTTGCAGCGTGACGGAGCCTCTGCTTTTGGGCCGGCACAAGGTCACGTGCAAGGTATAGCCGTGGCCCAAGTGCATTTTGCGGTTGTGGTCATCCACAATGCCCGTGCACAACGCGAGTTGGATGTCTGGCTTTTCGGCGCTGCTTTCAGTTTTGAGAAAGCCTTGCGTTTCGGCAACGTTGGAAGTGACCCAGCCGGTGCGTTTATTACGCCACTCAAAAATCGACTTCAACAGAATCCAACTACCGCGCAAAGAAACACCTAATGCAAGGGTCGGCTTGGGTGTGCGTTGAATCAGCACTGTTGTCACATGGTCTTGCAAGTTTTGTCCAACGCCTGGAAGCGTGTGATGTGTGGTGATGTGGTGTGACTCCAAGTGTGCTTGTGGGCCAATGCCTGAGAGCATCAATAACTGTGGAGAGCCAAATGCCCCGGCGCTGAGTACAACCTCTTTGTTGGGGTGTGCCGTGTGCAACTGGCCATTGTGAAGATACTCGACCCCAACAGCCCGTTTGTTTTCAAGCAGAATTTTTTGCGTATGGGCGCGTGTGATAACCGTGAGGTTGGGGCGGTTCAGGTTTGGCGTGATAAAGGCTTTGGCCGCACTCCAGCGCTCGCCGCCGTCTTGCATCGCTTGCGTTGGACCGCAGCCGAGTTGCTGTTCTCCGTTGTAATCTTTGGTTTGCGCAATGCCAGTTTGTTCGCATGCTTTGAGGAACATGCCGTTCAAGGGGCTGGGGCTGCGCAAGTAGCTCACAGGCAGCGGGCCGCCTACGCCGCGATAGGTGTCCGCGCCAAAGCACAAGTTGTTTTCTGATTTTTTGAAATACGGTAACACCGCGTCGTAATTCCAACCGGGGTTGCCTAAACTCGCCCAGTGGTCATAGTCAGAGCGGTGGCCCCGGGTGTAGACCATCGCGTTGATCGATGTGCTTCCACCCATTACTTTGCCGCGCGGTTGGTAGCCTTTTCGGCCATTGAAGCCCGCTTGCGGCGTGGTCTCATACCCCCAGTTGTGAATTTTTAATGGCGCGCTGATAGCAAATCCCATGGGGGCGTGGATCAGCACGGAATCGTCAGGCCCGCCGGCTTCTAACAGGCATACGCGAACATGGGCGTCTTCGCTCAGGCGGCTTGCGACCACGCATCCTGCGGCGCCGCCGCCAATGACGATGTAGTCAAAATTTGTGTGGGTCGCACCGGGAGTATTCATTTTTATTCTTTCAAAAAGCGTTTGTTTATTCGCGGTAACTGGTATCTAAGCGATCGAGTTTTCGCAGCAAAGCCGGCCAAGCAAACGCCCCGCCGATACCGCCCGTTTGTGTGCGCATCACTTGCGCAACGCCATCAATAATGCGGGGATCAACGTGCGTCAGCGCACCGCCTGCTTGGGCGCCGATTTGAATTTGACAGGTGGACTCAAAGTTGTACATCAGCAAGAACGCTTCAGCAATGCTGCTGCCCACGGTGAGTAATCCGTGGTTGCGCAGCATCAGATGATTGGCGCTCCCGAGGTCGGCCTGTAAGCGCGGCTTTTCATCATCTCGCAGTGCCACGCCTTCATAGGTGTGATAACCCAAAGAGGCGAGTACAAAGGTGGACTGCTGGCTAATAGGCAAAACGCCACAGGCCTGCGCACTGACAGCGACGCCTGCGCGGGTATGCGTGTGCAATACACAGGCAGCGTCCTCGCGTACCGCGTGCACCGCGCTGTGGATGACAAACCCTGCAGGATTCACTGGGAATGGCGACTCCATCAGCTTGTTGCACTGCTGGTCAATTTTGACCAGGCTGCTGGCGGTAATTTCGTCAAACATCATCCCGTAGGGGTTGATCAAGAAGTGGTGGTCTGGGCCGGGAAGGCGGGCACTGATGTGGGTAAAGATCAAGTCGCTCCAACCATAGGTAGCAACCAAGCGATAGCACGCCGCCAAGTCCACCCGCAATTGCCATTCTTCGGCGCTGACCAAGCTTTTGACGGAGGGTATGTGCATCGCCTTGGGTTCCCATTGGTAGGGTTAGAAAAAAGATCTGGACACTCTAACCCAAGCCCTTGTGTTTGTGCCCTAGGGTAAAGACTAGGGGCAGTTGGAGAAAAGGGTGGGCCTCGGTAAAATACCACCTCTTCCCCTTTGATGGACTTCCATGCTTTACCCACAACACTTTGACGTGATC
>SXSX01000140.1 GCA_005793295.1 Burkholderiales bacterium
GGTGCGACCAAACGCATGGCAGAGCTGGTGTTACAGGCATTGGCAGAAGAGTCAAAGAACGCAGGCAACAACAGCACCTGTTTTTCGATGGTTCGGTTTGGCAATGTATTGGGTTCTAGCGGTAGTGTCGTCCCATTGTTCCGCCAGCAATTAGAGGGCGGTGGTCCGATCACCGTTACCCACAAAGAGGTCACCCGTTATTTCATGACCATCCCCGAGGCTACGCAGTTGGTTTTACAAGCGGGCGCAATGGGGCAGGGCGGCGATGTGTTTGTTCTCGACATGGGTGAGCCAGTGAAAATCATGGATCTCGCCCAGCGCATGGTTCAGCTCTCAGGCCTAACGGTCAAAGATGCTGCCTACCCGGAAGGAGATATCGAAATTTCTGTGGTCGGATTGCGTCCAGGTGAAAAGTTGTATGAGGAATTACTCATTGGCGACAACCCCGAGCCCACCGAACACCCCCGCATCATGAAAGCCAACGAAGAATTTTTTCCTTGGACGCAACTTTCTGAGCATTTACAAGATTTGAAGTTGGCTGCGCAAAACGATGATATTGCTGGAATTCGCAAAGTCTTTAGTGCATGCGTACAAGGTTTTTCCAGTCAATAATCTGTCTATGAGCACAACGCACACTATCACCCCTCACGACAAGGCCGAAATTTTGGCCCATGCGCTGCCCTACATCCGTCAATTCCATGGCAAGACCATGGTCATCAAATACGGTGGCAATGCGATGACAGACCCCGCTCTTCAGGCTGCGTTTGCCCAAGATGTGGTGCTACTTAAGCTCGTGGGAATCAACCCCGTGGTGGTGCACGGCGGCGGTCCGCAGATTGAAAACGCGTTAAAGCGGCTAGGCAAAACAGGTGAGTTTGTTCAAGGCATGCGCGTAACCGACGCCGAAACCATGGAGGTGGTGGAGTGGGTTTTGGGGGGCGAGGTGCAACAAGATATTGTCGGCCTGATAAACCAAGCTGGCGGCAAGGCCGTGGGACTGACCGGACGCGATGGCGCCATGATTCGGGCGCAAAAATTGAAAATGCTCGACGCTGCCAACCCAGCTGTAGAGCACGATATTGGCCAAGTGGGTGATATCGTAAGCGTTGACCCCAGTGTGGTGAAGGCCCTGCAAGACGATGCGTTTATTCCGGTGATCAGCCCCATCGGTTTTGGAGAAAACAACGAGAGCTACAACATCAACGCCGATGTGGTGGCTGCCAAGTTAGCCATTGTTCTCCAGGCCGAAAAACTGTTGATGTTGACCAATATCAGCGGTGTTTTGAACAAAGCAGGCGACTTGTTGACCGATCTCAGCGCCCGTCAAATTGATGCATTGTTTGCTGACGGTACCATTTCGGGCGGCATGATGCCCAAAATAAGCGGAGCGTTCGATGCCGCCAAAAGCGGTGTGAAAGCTGTCCATATCATTGATGGACGTGTACCCCACGTATTGCTTCTGGAAATTCTGACGGACCAGGCCTTTGGGACGATGATTCGCTCTTCTTGAGCATATTCTCAATAGAATTCGAGTTACTGTTTTGTAGTGCAAAACTATAATTAACGCTACAAATCAGCCTTACTGGTGGGCAAAACATGACTGCTACGACTGTACCCATGTCAATCCGCATAGAGGCCAGCGCACGGCAAAAGCTCAAAGAGATAGCGGTGCGGCAAAAACGCTCCGCCCACGCGCTTGCAACTGAAGCTATCAACACGCTCATTGAGCAAAAAGAGCGTGAACATGCATTGAACCAAAGCTGTATTGCCTCATACAACCATTACAAAGAAACGGGCTTGCATGTGACCCATGAAGAGCTTGTGCCATGGATGGAGTCGCTATTTACCGATAACGCACTACCACCCCCTGAATGCCACGAATAATTTACACGCCTCATGCCATTGCCGATCTGGTTCGGCTCGCAAAATTCCTTAGTACCAAAGACAAGGCAGTTGCAAAGCGGGCTATCTCAGCTATTCGTATTGCCATTGAAAAAGCGGCTAATCTGCCTGACAGATAACGCCCTGTTCCAGATTTGATGCACTACCGGGAAATTATTATTGACTTCGGTGATAGTGGCTATATCGCCAGATTCAGGTATGAAACAGGCGGCGATATTTTTATTGTTCGGATCAAACATCAGCTCGAAAATGATCCGCTGACATAGCGCGAAAACTTTCGAGCCGAGACGTTTTCCAGCTTGGTCTTTCTAGGGTTGTAGTAAATAGTGCAAAATAGCACGATCGTACTATTTTCACTCCGCCGCCTGTTTCATGTCTTCTTCCCTTGTAGTTGCCACTGCTGATCCTGCACCGGAGCGTAAACCTGCGCTGCGGGTGCTGCAAAAAGGCCAGCAAACCAAGCAAGCTATTGTTCAAGCCGCCGTGACCTTGGGAACCCAGGTGGGGCTCGAAGGCCTGAGTATTGGTGCGTTGGCTGAGCGTATGCACATGAGCAAGTCCGGTGTGTTTGCCCACTTTGGATCCCGGGAAGAGTTGCAGATTTCGGTGATTCAAGAATACTTTGCTACTTTTGAGCAAGAAATTTTTTATCCCGCCATGCAAGCGCCCCGGGGCTTGCCGCGATTGCGCGCCTTGTTTGACAACTGGATGAAGCGCGTCGCGGTCGAGTTGCAGTCGGGTTGTATTTTTATCAGCGGCGCAGTGGAGTTTGACGACCGAACCGGCCCTGTGCGCGATGCGCTGGCTGACTCGGTGCAAACTTGGCTCAGCGCCCTTTACCGCGCTGTGGTCTTAGCCAAGGGCTGTGGCCATTTGGTCACTGATGCCGATGAGCAGCAAATTGCGTTTGAGATTCATGCCCTGATCTTGGCGCTGCATTACGAGGCTCGCTTTTTGCAAAAACCAGGATCCTTAGCCCGTGCCAACCGAGGCTTTGACGACATTTTGGCCCGCTACGGTACGCCTGCAGCCAGCGCCTAATTATTCCCTATCGATTTCAACCTTCAAGGAGTTCCTTCATGCCCAGCTATACCCCGCCACTGCGTGACATGCAATTTGTGATGCACGAATTGCTGCACATCACCGACACCCTCAAAACCATTCCAAAGCACGCAGACATGGATGCGGAAACCATCAATGCGGTGCTCGAAGAAGGGGGCAAGTTTGCTTCTGAAGTGCTGTTTCCACTCAACATCAGTGGTGACGCAGAGGGCTGCCAACTCGATGTCAAAACCCATGCGGTGACGACGCCCAAGGGATTTAAAGAAGCCTACGCCAAGTATGTAGAAGGCGGCTGGGCAGCGCTTGGTTGCGACCCGGCTTTTGGCGGTCAGGGTTTGCCATTGGTCGTGAACCAAATGTTTTACGAGATGCTCAACAGCGCCAAC
>SXSX01000141.1 GCA_005793295.1 Burkholderiales bacterium
ACACGTATTCGCCGTTCACATAACCCACGCGGGCTGCGCCAATTGGGCCGTTAAACGGAATGCCGCTGATGGACAAGGCCGCGCTCACCGCAATCATGGCAGCGATATCTGCATCCACTTCGGGATTCAAAGAGACGGTATGAACCACCACGTGAACTTCATTAAAGAAACCCTCGGGAAACAGCGGGCGAATGGGGCGATCAATCAGGCGACTGGTCAGTGTTTCAAATTCGCTAGGGCGGCCTTCGCGCTTGAAAAAGCTGCCAGGGATTTTTCCTGCGGCGTAGCTTTTCTCAAGGTAGTCCACAGTCAAAGGGAAAAAATCTTGTCCGGCTTTGCCTTCGGTCTTGCCGACCACGGTCGCCAAAACAACGGTTCCATCCATATCGAGCAACACGGCTCCGGTGGATTGGCGAGCGATTTCGCCGGTTTCCATGGTCACCGTGTTGTGGCCCCACTGGAAGGTCTTGCTAACTTTTTTAAACATTGTCATGGTTTATCTCCGAGAAGTACGGGAGGTGCAGGCCACCTCACCCAAGCCCGGATTCAACGTCACAGTCCACGATGCCATTCCAGAGCAACTGGGAGCCAAATGGCTCTGGAATGACACAGCTTCGTACTGCTTTTGCTGTCTCCGAAGTAAAAAACGCCTGAGCTAGTGACCTAACTCAGGCGTTTATCATTTGCCCGATCGCTTACTTACGCAGACCCAATTTGGCGATCAGTGCGGTATAGCGCTCAGCGTTTTTGTCTTTCAAATAGTCCAACAACTTACGGCGGCGGCTCACCATGCGCAACAAACCACGGCGACCGTGGTGGTCTTTGGCGTGGGTTTTGAAGTGGGGGGTGAGTTCGTTGATACGAGCGGTCAACAAAGCCACTTGGACTTCTGGACTGCCGGTGTCGCCTGCGCTACGCGCGTTGGCTTTTACGACTTCAGCTTTAATGCTGGATGCGATCATTTTGATTTTCCTAAAAAATAACAATGGACTTGCGATTGCGGCTGGAACTGCTGCAAACGTGCGCTGCGCTTTTGGCACAGCTTGTGGATTATAGCCAGAAAAGAAGCCTGGCCCGGACTCAGAAACGCTGCATTTTGCAGGTGCTTGGCTGTTCTGCCGCTGAAGCAGAGAGGGTTTTAATCACTTTGAACCCATACCCAGAGCCTTCGACATCGAATTTGACGCCGCCAGCGCCTTGGCGCTCCATCACTCCCACCACCAGAGGCTGCTGGAATTGGTGGTCCTGCTCCCGCATGAATCCGGCTTGGCCGCCTAAAGTCACCCGGCTTTGCTCCAAAGCCTTCGCAACCGCCACCACGTCCAGGGTGGTTGCAGAGACCTTACCGGCTTTGGCGGCAAGTTCAAGGGCCTGGGCGAGCGACTCCACCATCAGCTGCATACGCATATGAACGTAATCATCTTGGGGTTGCGGAAATCGAGCGCGAAAGGATGTGTAAAAGTCTTCGCTGCCTTTGGTTTGCACATTGGGCAGCCAATCGGCAACGGCCAATACTTTGCCGATTCCCGCATCCCCTATCGCCGCTGGCGCACCCAAGGCGTTGCCGTAAAAGGTATAAAACTTACCATCAAAACCCACATCTTTCGCTGCCTTGATCAGTAGCGTGAGATCGGCACTGAAGTTACCGGTTACCACCGCTTGGGCTCCGCTGGCCTTGATTTTGGTGACGTAGGGGATGAAATCTTTCACCCGCAGCATGGGATGCAGTTCTTCACCAACAATTTTGATGTCTGGGCGTTGCGCAGTGATTTGCCGTTTGGCCTCTCGCAAAACGCTCTGGCCAAAACTGTAATCCTGACCGATGAGGTACACATTTTTAAGCGCTTTGTCTTCGCGCATAACGTCCATCAGCGCAGCCATTCGCATATCTGCATGGGCGTCATAGCGAAAGTGCCAAAAGCTGCAATTGGCATTGGTCAACGAAGGCTCCACTGCAGAGTAGTTCAAAAACAATACCCGCTTACTCGGTTCGCGCTCGTTATGTTTATTGATGGCCTCAATTAGGGCTGCGGCTGTTGCAGAAGAGTTTCCTTGAAAAATAAAACGCGCACCGCTATCAACAGCCAAACGCAAATTGGTTAAAGCGTCATCCGTTTGACCCTTGCTGTCGTAACGCTCTAAGACCAGCATTTGCTTTGCATGCGTACCAATGAGAATTCCACCGCGTGCGTTTACGCGTTCTACCGCCCAAGCCAAATTTCGAAATACCGCTTCGCCGCCATTGGCATTGGCGCCGCTGAGGCCTTCAATCAAAGCCAATTTCAAAGGGGGAATTGATGCCTGCGCAAAGACACCGTGAGCGCTTGCGAAGAAAAAAATACAAGCTAGAGCTCCCGAAGAAAAAAACAACTTCAAGACTCGGGGATGAACAATAAACATAGAAACTTTCACTTCAGTTGAGGCCTAAAGACTGCAATGACCAGCGCGGTTTGACGTTGAATGCGTAGTCCGAGCTGGCTTTTTGTAAACCGCTTTGTAATCGCATCGCAGCGGCCATTGCGATCATGGCGCCGTTATCGGTGCATAAGTGCAACTCAGGATAATGAACCCGCACACCTCGCAGCGCACACTGTGCATTCAATTGCAAACGCAGGCTTTGATTTGCTCCAACTCCGCCAGCCACAACCAGCCGCTTGAGTCCTGATTCATTTAACGCTGTTAGCGTTTTTTTCACCAAAATATCGGTGATAGCCGCTTGGGTGGATGCGGCTAAATTGGCGCGTTCTTGCAGTGGCAAGTTTTCAAAACCTGGGGTTGCGCCCGATGCCAAATTTTCACTTCGTACCGTGGAATTTCCGCTGGGGGCGTTGGCCACCATTTTTTGAGACTGCACCAACACAGCAGTCTTTAAACCGGCAAAAGAAAAATCCAGATTTCCACTGTGCAACAGGGGCCGAGGAAGCGCAAACGCTTTAGCGTCCCCCTGTTCTGCCAATGCCGCCAAGGCCGGGCCACCGGGATAACTCAAACCCATTAACTTGGCCGATTTGTCAAAGGCCTCGCCTGCCGCAGCATCAATCGACTCACCCAACAAAACATAGTGGCCGACGCCGTCAACCCGCATTAACTGCGTGTGGCCCCCTGAAACCAAAAGCGCAACAAAGGGGAACTCAGGAGGATCGGCGCTCAGGAAAGACGAAAGCAAATGGCCTTCTAGGTGGTGTACCCCCAACACTGGGATTTTCAACGCAGCCGCCATTGAGCAGGCCACGCCAGCCCCCACCAGCAACGCCCCGGCCAGACCAGGGCCTTGGGTAAATGCAATCACATCGACCTGACTCAAACTTCGCCCGCCATTCGCAAGCACTTCCTTTGTCAGCGGTAAAACGCGGCGAATATGGTCTCGGCTGGCCAATTCTGGAACGACACCGCCATAAGCCTGGTGCATTTCAATTTGACTGTGTAACGCGTGGGCTAAAAGTTGGGGCGTCTGACCCTGCGACATTTCAACCAAGGCTACGCCGGTTTCATCACAGGAAGACTCAAAACCTAAAACCAAGGTTGTCTTTGGGGCATCTTGGTTTTTCAAATCATTCATCATCAGGCCGCAAGTTTAGGCCAGTCTTGAGCCAAAATTCAAACCATGCAGCCTTCAAACTACGCCATTTACTCTGGCCTTGAGGTCGAATCGATCGAACGCGCAACGGTCGACGCTGTTTGCCCGCCCAACCGCATGGAACTCGCAGACTGGCTTTTGCCTTTTGACAACGCCTCGGTAGGACGCGCAAAGAGCGCGGTTCCCCTTAAACATGCAAATACGGAACGAAAAACACTTGAGGCTATTTATGCGCAGTACATCAATCGACACCTTCAGCCCAACTTTCGAGTGGCAGATGTTGCCGCATTAAGCGACGTACAACGCAACCTCATTGAGATGGGGTTGAAGCCCCACGGACCCGTATTGGTCCAAATTGGACAGTCACATCAGATTCGCTCAGTCAGTACATCCTCACCTGCCACGATCAGCAACCAGCCAACGGCGCAATGGGCTTCGGTCTATACCGCTGAAGGTTTTGACTTCGAAGACGGCGCTCAACGCGTTCACCTCCTGAGTCGCAGTCCTGGTGCGGTTTATGGCTGTATCAGCGAAGGAGGCGTGGCTTTGGCATCTGGCGCGGCGTCTGTCGGCCATGGTTGGATGGGAATCCATGGCATGCGCACTCGCCCGCAAGCCCAAGGACAAGGCTTGGCTGCAAGAATATTGGCGGGCTTTGCGGAGTTGGCGATACAACGCAACATCCCTCGGGTCTATTTGCAAGTGGAAGAAGACAACGCCAAGGCTATAGGGCTTTACAAAAAAGCGGGTTTTGCCACGGCTTGGCGCTACCGTTATTGGCGCAATGACGAAAACCCGCACCTTGCGCTTACTGGAATAAGCTCATAGCCCCCGGTTTTCAATCGTCCAACACAATCCACCCATGGGCATCGGCATCTATCTCAAAGAAATTGGACGCGGCAAGGACGGCGCTCGCTCGCTGAGCCGCGCCCAAGCGGCTGACCTGATGGGCCAAGTCCTTGACGCCAGCGTGACCGATTTAGAAATCGGGGCCTTTTGCTTGGCGATGCGCGTCAAAGGAGAAACGCCGCAAGAAATGGCCGGATTCTTGGATGCCGTATCTCAACGCATCAACCGCATCCCCGCCGGCGACAAACCCACCATTGTTATTCCCAGTTACAACGGCGCTCGCAAACTGCCTGTACTCACCCCTTTGTTAGCCCTCTTATTGGCTCGCGAAGGTTGGCCGGTGCTGGTTCACGGTACTGCCACTGAAAGTAAGCGGGTATTTACAGCCCAAGTTTTCGCAGCACTAGGACACCAGCCAAAAGCGGCTATTCAAGCCATTGCGCCAGGCAACGTGGCGTTTGTTCCTACGAAACTGCTTTGCGAAGGCTTGCAGCGCTTGCTGGATGTTCGCCGTGTGGTGAACCTTCGCAACTCGGGCCACAGCTTGGTCAAGCTCATGAGCCCTTGCGAGGGCAAAAGCTTTTTAGTGAGCAGCTACACCCATCCCGAATATGCGGATTCCATGGCCGCGACTTTTGAACTGATGGGTAGCAATGCGCTTTTACTGCGCGGAACAGAAGGGGAATCCGTGGCAGACCCAAGGCGCACGCCCAAAATGCAAGCCTTCATTCAAGGTGCTCCCGTTACTTTGCAGGAGCCACAAACGGGGACACTGACAGAACTGCCAGAGCTTCCAAGCGCCATTGACTCAGAGACCACCGCTTCATTTATTCGTGACGTGCTCGAAGGGAAACAGGCTATTCCCTCGCCAATCGCCCAACAGGTCGCACACATTGTTCAACTCGCGGGATCGCTCTAGCTTTATGTCTATCAGCAACTTAAGCCCTGGACTTGTGACTTTGGTAGGCGCAGGCCCAGGCGACCCCGAACTGTTGACGCTCAAAGCCGTCAAGGCCATCCAAGCAGCGACCGTGCTGCTGGTCGATGACTTGGTTAATGATGAGGTGTTACTTCACGCCAATCCCCATGCCCGCATCGTGCACGTCGGAAAGCGCGGAGGATGCGCCTCAACGCCCCAATCGTTTATTGAAAAACTGATGATCAGTGAGGCACAGCGCGGCGAACAGGTCGTTCGCCTTAAAGGCGGCGATCCGTTTATTTTTGGACGCGGGGGGGAAGAAGTAGAAGCACTTCAAGCAGCGGGAATTCAGGTGCAAGTTGTCAATGGAATCACTTCTGGACTCGCTGCCATGGGGTCAATCAACGTGTCATTGACGCACAGAGAGCACGCGCACGGCGTG
>SXSX01000142.1 GCA_005793295.1 Burkholderiales bacterium
CGTCAAGCGCGTGATCGTTCTCATGGAGCATGTGGCCAAGAAAAAAGATGGCAGCGAAGACCTCAAAATTTTGCCAAGTTGCACTTTGCCTTTGACAGGCGTGGGTGTGGTGGACCGCATCATTACGGATTTGGCGGTCATGGACGTGACCCCTGCCGGATTGAAGGTGATGGAGATTGCGCCCGGGGTCACCCGCGAGATGTTGCAATCCAAAACCGGCGTGACCTTGATCTAAGGCTGCGCGAAATTGGGTTTAGTTGGCGCGAAGCTTGGTGGGTTGGCGTTTCTTTTTGCCAGCCAAGGCCATCTGAAACGCCTGCTTTACAAACACCCACAAGGCCGATTCATGGGGCTTTGGCGCGTTACCGCGGCCGATGCGTTTGAGTTGGCCGGTGTACCAACTCACCTCTAACAACCCCATGTTGTCAATCGCCTTGATGCCGGTGCGAAGTGGTTTGACGTTGTGTTGCGCTGGTAATCCAGCGAGCAGTCGCGCTGGAACATCAGGCTCGATGGCCATGATGCGGGCAATGCCCACCATATCCACAGCGCCCGAATCAATCGCCTGAGCCATGCCTTGAGCGCTGCGAAAGCCGCCAGTGACGACCAGCGGCGTTCGAACCGCTTGGCGGGCTTTTTCTGCAAACTCTAAAAAATAGGCTTCGCGCTTAAGCGTGCTTTCTTTTTTATCCAGCTGCGTCTTGTTTTGCACGCCTGTCATGGCTGGCGCTTCGTAGGTTCCGCCTGAAATTTCAATCAAATCAATACCGGCATCGGCCAAAGCGCGGATCGTCTCAATTGATTCTTCTTCGGTGAATCCGCCGCGCTGAAAGTCTGCTGAGTTGAGTTTGATTCCGATGGGAAACGCGGGTCCTACGGCTTCACGCATAGCGCGGTACACCTCCAACACAAAATGCCTGCGCTTTTGCGCAGTTCCACCCCAGGCATCGCTGCGGGTATTGTGGTGAGGTGATAAAAATTGGCTCACCAAATAGCCGTGGGCGCCGTGGATTTGAACCCCCGAAAATCCCGCTCGCTTTACCACTCCAGCGGCCACGCCAAAACGTTGAACCAGTGCTTGGACTTCGCTGTCTTCCAGGGCGCGAGGTGTGGCGAAAAACGCTTGCATATCGGACCGAAATGGCACCTCGGAAGGGGCCACTGTTTCACGGTTAAGACCTTTTGGGGCTTGCTTGCCGGGGTGGTTGAGTTGTACCCAACACTGAGTACCGTTGCCTGTGGCTGCCTTAGCCCAGCTTTGTAACTCCACTAAATGTGAGTCGTCTTCAATCACGACGTTGCCAGGTTCGCCAATGGCGCGGGCATCGATCATGACATTGCCCGTGACGCACAAGCCGATTCCACCGCTTGCCCACGCGCTGTACAAGCGCACCAACTCCGGCGTGGGCGCACCGTCGCGTCGGGCCAAGGCCTCGGACATGGCAGATTTAAACAAGCGATTTTTAATTTGGATTCCGTTGGACAGAATCAGTGCTTGAGCGAGGGTGGTTTGGGCGGTCATAAAGCGATTAAAAAGATCAAATAAATCCTACTCCAGCTTTTGATTTGGGCTTGCGCTTATAGTGACACGTGACCCATTTTTTGACATGCTTTTCATTATGAGAATTCAAAAATCACTCTTTCTTGGTTTTACTTTGGCCTGCGCTATCGCTGCCCATGCTGAGCCCGAAGAAGCCCCCCTGTGTAAAGAGCAAGGCTACCCGGTAGGTACTTATCGCACTTGGTTTATGGATCGATGTGTTCGTGTGGGTTCATTCACACACCATGCCGAAATTTCAGGGATTTTTGGTGGGGTTGCCAATGCGATGCGGCCTGCATCGAACCCCCTTGAACTGACAAAAGTTGCCCAGGAGCCGGCCTACCGTTGGAGCGTAGACGGTCAACAAGGCTTAACCGTCGACGACTACCTCAAACGCCAACCGGCGATGGCCTTGTTGGTGATCAAAGATGGTGTGATTCAGGTCGAGCGGTATCAATATGGACGAACGGCGGAGCATCGCTATTTATCTAACTCCATGGCCAAAACGATTACGGCAATGGCTATTGGGTTGGCATTGAGAGAAGGGCGTATCAAGTCCCTTGACGATAAGGCAGAGGTGTATGCGCCTACCTTGGCTGGAACCCTTTACGGCGAAGCCACAATTCGCAACTTGCTGCGCATGTCTTCGGGTGCCAAGTTTGAAGAGCTGTACGACGGCCGAGACGACCTCGCACGCTATGGGGCAGCAGCGCAAAACGGTGGAGCGGCGGCTGGCGCCAAGGTGATCACCACGCGGCTTCATCCACAAGGACAGTTGTTCAATTACGCCAGCGCAGAAACAGATATGTTGGCTTTGGTCATGCGTGGAGCCACGGGGCAAACTTTGAGCGCTTACCTCGAGCCCCGGCTTTGGCAGCCCATGGGCGCACAAACTTCGGGGCTCTGGCGTGCGGGCTCGGATGGACTAGAGCGTGCTAGCGGAAACTTTAACGCCACGGCGCAAGACTATGCCCGTTTGGGCATGCTGTTGGCCAACGATGGAAGTCGCCCCGACCGACCTGACTTAGGGGAAATTTTGCCCAAAGACTTTGTGTTGGAAGCCACCGACTGGCGTCGCCACCCCGAAGCTTTTGCTCCAAACAAAGCGACCCCGTTCTATGGATACGGCTACCAAGTTTGGACTTTTCCGGGGCAACAGCGCCGATTTGCCCTCTTGGGGGTTTACGGGCAGTCGATTTTTGTGGATCCATCACAAAAATTAGTGATGGTGCATTTGGCTGCCAACGCGACTGCAAAATCTGGACAGACGCGCATGGGTCGTGAAGTCGGTTCACTTTGGTATGGTTTAGTAAACTACTACGGCCGTTGGTAAGTCACTGGTTTTTCTGAGATTTCGATTGCGTGGGGCGTCCTTGACCCCCAATGGGCATAGTGCTGCCAGGCTCC
>SXSX01000143.1 GCA_005793295.1 Burkholderiales bacterium
GAGGCTCAAAGAATCGAGTTGGTTAAAGTTTCCGATCACAAAGGTAACGGCCATGGTCTCGCCGATAGCCCGACCTAGGCCCAACATGATTCCGCCAATCACTCCGGCCTTGGTGTAAGGCAGAACGACCGTAGACACAACTTCCCACGTTGTTGCACCCAAACCATAGGCGGATTCTTTGAGCAGGGGGGGCGTCACTTCAAAAACATCGCGCATGACAGCCGAGATAAACGGAATAATCATGATCGCCAAAATAATACCGGCCGACAAAATTCCAATACCCACCGGTGGGCCAGAGACAAACGCCCCAAGAAAGGGGACGCCTGAAAAGGCAGCCTGCAAAGGCATCTGCACATACTCCGCAAGCACGGGGCCAAACACCAACAAGCCCCACATGCCATAAACAATCGAAGGCACTGCTGCTAACAACTCAATCGCAGTACCCAAGGGCCGCTTCAGCCAGCTTGGAGAGAGCTCTGTCAAAAACAGAGCAATCCCAAAGCTTACTGGCACAGCGATGATCAGAGCGATCAGCGAAGTCGCGATCGTTCCGTAAATCATGACCAGTCCACCAAACTCCTCTTGAACTGGATCCCAAACCGTACTCGTTAGAAACGAAAACCCATACTTGGATATCGCGGGCCACGCGCTAATCACCAATGATGTGAGGATGGCAGCTAACAAGCTCAGAGTTATCACAGCCGACAGCTTGGCAAAAAAACCAAATACTTTGTCAGCCATCGGCCCTGATCGGGCCTGTTTTTTTAGAGACGGTTGGGTCATGGTCGTCAATTATTTATAAGAAATCGCTTTACCAGCGTTGTCCGTCATGGAGCCCCAAGCCTTTTGAACTGCAGCTACAACCGCTGGAGGCATTGGCACGTAATCTAAGTCAGCGGCTGCTTTTCCACCGTTGGCATATGCCCAGTTGAAAAACTTCAATGATTCAGTCGCATTGGCTGGCTTGTCTTGCTTGTTGTACATCAAGATGTAAGTCGCGGTAGAGATAGGCCACGTGTTTTTACCAGGCTGATCCGTGATCAATTGGTAAAAAGTTTTGTTCCAATCTGCACCTGCAGCAGCCGCTTTGAAAGCGTCATCATCAGGCGCTACAAAATTGCCATCTCTGTTTTTCAACAAAGCGTAAGTCAATTTGTTTTGCTTCACGTAAGAGTACTCAACGTAACCAATCGAGTTTGGAAGACGTGCGACGAAAGCAGCAACGCCTTCATTGCCCTTACCGCCAGCGCCGACAGGCCAGTTCACGGCTGCGCCCTCACCCACTTTGGCTTTCCACTCGGGGTGGGCGCGGCTCAAGTAGTTGGTGAAGTTAAAGGTAGTACCTGAACCATCCGCGCGGCGCACTGGAGCAATCGCTGCATCAGGCAAAGGCAAGGTAGGGTTCAAGGCTTTGAGCGCTGGGTCATTCCATTTGGTTATTTTTCCAAGGTAAATATCACCTAAAACTTGGCTATCAAGCTTAAGTTGACCAGGCAAAATGCCTTTGACATTAAGCACAGGAACGGTTCCACCGATCACCATAGGGAACTGCATTTGCCCCTTGGTTTTCAAAACTTCATCGGTCAAGGGCATGTCAGTCGCACCAAAGTCAACCGTTTTGGAGTCAATTTGTTTGATGCCGCCGCCAGAGCCGATGGACTGGTAGTTCACTTTGACGCCAGTGGCTTTGTTGTAGTCAGACGCCCACTTGGAATAGATTGGCGCAGGGAAGCTAGCACCCGCACCGGTAATTTCTTGAGCCTGAACAGCGCCCAGACCCATTGCTGATGTAACTGCAATTGCCAATGATGGCAGTTGGAACGAGATTTTCATAGAGAAGCCTCAGAGGTTGGTTAAAGAACCCTTGCACTTTAAGAATATTATGTGACATTCATGTGACAAATTTGGTCGCGAACTGGGAAATCTGAAAATTGGCGGAATTTTTAGAATTTAGAGGTTTTGTCACATCTTTGTCATCAAACATTTTTACTCTTGACACTTTTCAACCTGGAGACTTTACGATGACCTCTGTCCAACTGATGCATTTTTCTCGCCGTGCGGCACTCGCGACCGCTGTTTTAGTCGCTCTGTCTGGCTGCGCTACCGTGTCCACCCCCGTCACCGTCGCCGATACCGTTGCAAAAACACCTTCACTTTCTACATTGAACGGCTTGATTGCCAGCGCTGGCTTGACTCCCACCCTTCAATCTGCAGGCCCATTCACTTTGTTTGCACCCACGAATGACGCTTTCAAAGCCGTTCCTGCAAAAACCATGGAAGCTTTGGCGAAGAACCCAGCGATGCTGAAAGATGTTTTGACTTACCACGTGATCGCCGGCAAGGTGATGGCTAAGGATGTTAAGAATAGCAATGTCAAAACAGTTAACGGAGCGAATGTGGCTGTCTCCAAAGCAGGTGAATTTGTCACCATCGAAAACGCCGTAGTAAATCCTGCAGACATCGCTGCAACCAACGGCGTGGTTCACATCATTGATGCCGTGTTGATCCCACCCGCAAAATAATAAGTCTCTAGACTTTTTTTGCCAATGCCGCCCGATGGGTAGCACTGCGGTGCTATGCTCGGCGGCGTTTTTCTATATGAAACATTTGAAACATGCAAACCGGTAACCGACTCGCCGCTGTGGACCTGGGTTCCAACAGCTTTCGACTTGAAATAGGCAATGTAGACCATGGCGAATTCCGACGAACCGAATACCTCAAAGAAACGGTGCGCCAAGGGGCGGGGCTTGACGAAGACCGAAACCTGACCCCCGATGCCATGCAAAGCGGATGGGACTGCTTAGCGCGGTTTGGAGAACGTTTAGCGGGATTTAACCCCAAGGAAGTTCGTGCGGTTGCTACCCAGACCTTGCGCGAGGCACGCAACCGGGACGTATTTTTATCACAAGCCAGTTCGATATTGGGTTTCCCAATCGACGTTATCTCAGGCCGAGAAGAAGCACGGTTAATTTACCAAGGCGTCGCCCACCAACTTCCACCGAGTGAAGAGCGGCGCTTGGTGATTGATATTGGCGGACGCTCCACAGAATTGATTCTTGGTCAGAACCTAAAACCCAGCGTCATGGAGTCCTTTCGCGTTGGCAGTATTGCGTGGTCCACACGGTACTTTCAAAGCGGGAATTTCAGCCGAAAATCGTTTGAGATTGCGGAAATAGCAGCCAAAGCCGTGCTGGACGAAGCCCTGGATGCCTACGCCGCAGACCAGTGGGACATCGCCTACGGATCAGCCGGAACCATAGGCGCCATTAGTGATGTGTTACTGGCTGAGGGTTGGACCGAAGGAACGATCACCCAAGAAGGTTTGGATTGGCTGCTGGAAAAGCTGATCGCCGCACAGACAGTAGACCGCCTCAAAATTGCAGGTCTGCGCGACGACCGCAAGCCCTTGATCGGCGGCGGACTCAGCGTGGTTCGCGCCCTCTTTAGTCTGCTCAATATCCAAGAATTAAAACAATCCAACGGTGGGCTGCGCCATGGAATGTTGTTTGACATGTTGGGAACCTCCAACGAAGCCAGTGATTTGCGTGAGAAAAGCGTGCTCCGCTTAGCCAGAAAATTCGGAATTGATACCAACCAAGGGGAACGCGTCAGTCAAGTGGCGCAAGCCTTGTTAACGCAAATAAATAATTTCTCATCCTCAGATGAGGATCTTAACCGAAAACATCTTCGAAAGCTTCATTGGGCATCACAACTCCATGAAATTGGAAGCCATATTTCGCACAGTGATTACCACAAGCACGGGGCCTACATTTTGGAAAACGCCGATGCGATGGGTTTCTCATTGGCAGAAATGCACCGCCTCAGTTTGCTAGTGCTTGGACACCGGGGCAAACTTCGAAAACTCGAAGCTGACCTGCAGGATGAAGGGCTTCGCTCCCAATTAGTGGCCTTGCGAATCGCGGTGATTTTGTGCCACGCAAGGCGTGACCCCTCGTATTCCGGACTGGTTTTAACGCGTACCAAAAAAACCAGCAGCAGCCCCGAGAGACTGCAACTCCATGCCCCCGCGCAGTGGAGCCAAGAGTACCCACAATCGGCCTACCGCCTTCGCGAAGAGGCCAGTGCTTGGCAAAAAACCCTTTGGCCTTTAGACTTTATAGAAGATTGAGTCAATCAAAATAATTTGCTCAATGTTAGAAAAACGGTATAAACTGTATATACCGTTCACTTTTCAACTCTTGTAAAGGAAAATTATTTATGACGACTTTAACTACTGCTAAAAATGTGACCCCCGTCGCTGCCAAACGGCCCCTGGTTAAACGTGCCGCCTCTTTAGTAACAAAAGTGGCAGAAAAAACAGCCACAAAAACATCGAAAAGCACTGCTGTAAAACCTACCGCAAAGAAATCATCGGCAACAAAGTTGCCTGTCGCTCGTAAGTCTCCTGCTGTCAAAACTGCAGCGGCAAAGCCTGCGAAAGATAAAAAACCAAAATTGGTGCGCGACAGTTTCACTTTCCCCAAGGCTGAATACGAAGTGCTAGAAGCCATGAAGCAACGCGCAGCGAAGCTTAAAGTCATGGTGAAGAAAACAGAGTTGCTGCGTGCTGGAATCAAATCGCTCGCAGCTTTGGGTGATGCGGCTTTCTTAAGCGCTATTGCGGCTGTCCCCAGCCTAAAAACCGGACGCCCTGCAAAAGCGTAAGACTGAAAAGGTTGAAGCCTTCGGGCTTAAAGCATATCGGGAGACTGGACCGTAACGACCAAAGTTTGGGTCATCCGCTCCCGATAGCGCAGCCACCAAACAGCCCCTTTTTTCATAGAACACTCCTGCTCGCTCAAGCCGAGCAGCTGTGCGATCGTTTTGCCAAGCGTAGGCTGATGCCCGACCACTAATGCGCAGCCTGTCGCATTGGGCCAATTCACCAACGCCAGTAAATCCTCTACGCTAGCTAAGGGTGCCAAGGCGGGACTGATTTTGTATTTCCGGTCGAGCGCTCTAACCGTTTGGTCAGCCCGAAGCGCGGGGCTACTAAATACTTTGGTACCTGCGGGTAATTGGCGATCTAACCAAGCGCTCATTTTGGTTGCCTGTTTGTCGCCTTTGGGTGTGAGGGTACGAAGCATGTCGTCCCCTACCAATTCCAAATCGATCGCCTCTGCGTGACGCCACAAAACCAAGTCCATAACCTACCCCTTGTTCTTTTGAAACATTTCTTGACCATACCGGCCCATCAGTGCATTTTGTGCACCATGACCTGACTTTAAGCCGGTTGGCTTTATGAGTGTGTAAGCACCATCGGGCCCCATCTCCCAAGCATCCACACTATCGTGTAAATAGGCCACTAAGCATTCATCGACGATGCGCTGGAGCTGCTTTGGGTCTGTCACAGGCCAAGCAAACTCCACACGACGTACCATGTTGCGGTTCATCCAATCTGCACTCGACAAATAAAGATCTTCAACGCTGCCATGGCGGAAATAGAAGACACGAGAGTGCTCTAAAAAACGACCAATCACAGATCGAACGCGAATGTTGTCGGTGAGCCCTGGCACTTGTGCCGGCAGCATACAAGCGCCGCGCACAATGAGATCAATCACGACACCATTTTGTCCGGCCCGAATCAAACTTTGGATCAAGAGCTCGTCGGTCAATGAATTCATTTTGGCGACGATACGAGCGGATTGTCCTTTGGAAGCTGCAAGTCCTAAGCTGTTAATTTTCTTAACTAAATTATGGTGCAAATAAAACGGCGCCATCCACACTTTTTGAAGGCGCGGTAACTTGCTCTGACTGGCCAAGTGGACAAATACATTGTCCATGTCCGTTGTCAAAGCTGTGTCAGCGGTTAAGTGGCTGATATCGGTATACAAACGCGCTGTGCGTGGGTTGTAGTTACCGGTTGACAGGTGGCCGTAGCGCTTGAGCAATCGGCCTTCGCGACGGGTAATCAGCAGCATCTTGGCGTGGGTCTTCAATCCGACTACGCCATAGACCACCTGGGCACCGATGGATTCCAACATTTCAGCCACGTTGATGTTGGCTTCTTCATCAAACCGGGCCTTGAGTTCCACGACCACAGTCACTTCTTTACCCCGGCGCACCGCTTCGCGAAGCAAGTCCATCATGGCGGGGTCTGAACCCATGCGGTAAATCGTTTGCTTGATAGCCAAAACATCAGGGTCATTGACAGCAGCACGCAGAAAAGCCAATACACCGTCAAAGCTCTCAAAGGGTTGGTGAAAAATAATGTCACCGTGTTTGAGTTGCTCAAATACATCCCTGTTTTGATCCATCTGCACCGGAAAGCGAGCTTTATAAGAGGGGAAACACAAGCCCGGGCGGTCTAGCATGTCAAGCATTTGCGTGAGCCGCACCAAATTCACGGGCCCATGAACGCGGTACAAAGCTTGGGATGGGAGATCAAACTGTTTCAGTAAAAAATCCGATAAATATTCCGAGCAACCCGCAGAAACCTCAAGTCGTACCGCTTGACCAAAATGGCGATGGACCAAGCCTTGTCGTAAGGCTGTTCTTAAGTTGCGAACATCATCTTCGTCAACAGCCAAATCGGAGTGGCGCGTGACCCGAAATTGTGAGAATTGCTCTACGGTTCGGCCAGGAAATAACTCGGCCAAATGCGAGCGGATCACGCTGGTAAGAGCCACAAACACCGCTTTGCTTCCCGCGACTTTGTCAGGCAGCCGGATCACCCGTGGGACGACCCTGGGGACCTTCACGATTGCAATTTCATTGGCACGCCCAAAGGCATCATTTCCGCTGAGCCGAACAATGAAGTTCAAGGACTTGTTGGCGACCAGCGGAAAGGGATGCGAAGGATCGAGACCCACAGGAACGAGAAGGGGGCGAATTTCACGTTGGAAATATTGCTTGACCCATTGGCGTTGCGCTGCCGTCCGGTTTCCATGAGAAACAACTTGGATACCGCATTCGTCTAAAGCGGGAATTAAGGCCTCGTTGTACAAAGCGTACTGGCGATCCACCAAACTGTGAAGTGAATCGGAGAGTCGCTCAAAAGAGCCAACGGTATACGCACCGTTGCGAACGTTGCCCTTTGACGCGGTGATATGCGGGTCTGCCCGAACTTCAAAAAACTCGTCTAAGTTGGAAGAAACAATGCACAGATAGCGAAGGCGCTCTAACACGGGGACGTCTTGGCGCTCCGCCCAACTAAAAACCCGTTCATTGAATGCGACCAAACTGTGGTCACGGTCTAGCAATACCGAGTTTCCTGATGGATCAACCGGATGCGTTAGGGCGGTCTTTTTTGGGTTAGGCGATAAGGAAGCGGAATTCATGGGAAGCAATCAAATCGCCTATCGTATCAATTCACCAATTTGCGGTTGACTAAATGACCTGCAAATAGCAATGCCGAGTAAGCCCAGCTAAAAGTTAAAGCCCGATCACGCGCCTCATAGCGAGAAATAGAACGCGCATTGCGCCACGCCAAGCCCAAATCGTCATGTAAAACACCTCCCAGCGCCGGTGTTCCCATCACCTCAATGGGGCCTTCGACTGGGTAGGCCGCTACGGGCGTTCCGCATGCCATGGCTTCTAGCATCACCAAACCAAAGGTTTCTGATTTACTCGACATTACGAACACATCCGCACTCGCATAGATTTTAGCTAACTCTTCGCGCGGCAACAACCCGAGCCAATGGACATTTTGGTATTTTTCTTTGAGCGACGTCTCAAGCGGCCCCACACCACAAACCACCTTGGTCCCCGGGATATTGAGCTTCAAAAACGCATCAATGTTTTTTTCATACGATACCCGCCCAACAAACAGGGAGATCGGTCTAACCAAACCTTTGAGTTCATGGTGGTCGGTGGGGGTACTGGCAAATTCAAAAAGCTGTATGTCCACACCATGGGTCCAGCTTTTGAGATTACGAAATCCTTTTTGATCCAACATCCGAAGTACGCTTTGGGTAGGCACCATGACCCCAGAGGATGGCTTGTGAAACTGCCGAAATACGGCGTAACCCAACCACAAGGGGATTCTCAAAGCGGCTTTTAAAATTTCTGGGAAACGGGTATGAAAGGCCGTCGTAAAAGGCCAACTGTGTTTCAAACAAAAATTGCGTCCCGCCCAACCCAAGGGACCCTCGGTAGCAATATGCACTGCATCCGGTTGCGCGTCTGATAGTAAACGCGCCAGTTCTTTTTTGGGATTGATGGCCAGATCAATACCGGCGTAACCCGGACAGGGGCGGGTTTTAAACAGTCCTGGGTGAATCACCTGGACTTCGTGCCCTAGCGATTGCATCTCTCGTACCAGTTCCACCAAAGTGGTTACCACCCCATTGACTTGGGGTTGCCATGCGTCAGTAATCAACGCAATTTTCATGCGAGAACCCCGGAAGGAGCATTGGAAATTTCTAATGGCTTGTCTGCTTTTGCGCTACTGACTTTGCCATCTTCATAATTCCAATGGATCAGCTCCAAGCGGCCATCCATGTGCTCAACCAAGGCGCTGCGACTTTCTACCCAATCACCATCATTGCAGTACAAGGTGCCGTCAATCATCCGCATTTCAGCGCGGTGAATGTGACCGCAAACCACGCCGTAATGTCCGCGAATACGCGCCTCGTGGGCCACGGCTACTTCGAAACTAGAAATGAAATTCACGGCGGTCTTCACTTGGTCTTTCAGATAGGCGGAAAGCGACCAATAGGGGAATCCTAGTTTTCTGCGGATGGTATTGAAATGGCGATTGAGCTTGAGGGTGAGTTCATAGGCATTGTCCCCAAGGTAAGCCAACCATTTGGCATATTGAATGATTCCATCAAAATCATCGCCATGGGTGACCCACAGGCGCTTGCCATCGGCGGTGGTGTGAATGGCTTCGCGCTGAACATCAACGCCACCAAACTGATGACCAACAAAAGCCCTTGCGAATTCATCGTGGTTACCGGGTACAAAGATCACGCGGTCACCCTTACGCACCCGACGCAATAGTTTTTGAATCACATCGTTGTGGGCCTGGGGCCAAAACCACCTTCGTTTTAACTGCCAGCCATCAACGATATCGCCCACAAGATACAAATACTCGCTGGGATGGTGCTTTAAGAAATCAAGCAAGGCTTCCGCTTGGCAACCCTGGGTGCCCAAATGAACATCGGAGACAAAAACTGCGCGAACTCGGTTGCGAGGATCATCCTCAGGATCAATCGGGCTGTGACTTAGGCTGTGACTGTTGTTTGGGTTTTGACCGCTTGCGCTGTCAGAAGCAGCGGATTGCATAGAATTTTGTACCAGGTTAAAAATGGCGCGCATTAGACCCCCAAAAAATGTTTTCGGTAACGTGCTGGCATATCAGCAATTCGCATCAACATCGGTAAATCAGCAGAATTGAAATCTGGGTCCCATGCGGGTGGACCCAAAACTTTAGCCCCGAGCCGTAAATACCCTTTAATCAAAGCGGGGGGCTCGACCTCAAGGTCCGAATTGAGTTTCTCAATGGGCAATGGCAACCTTGGGCGAACATGGTGTTCAATCGGCGCCAAGTGGGTAGCCTGAATTTGACGCCAAATGCTCGCGGCAACATCGCCGCTAACGATTCCGTTACGCAACATCGGGACACTGGCGCATCCAATCATGGTGTCGAGCTGGTTGCGCACCATAAATTCAGCCAAGGCACTCCAAAGCGCCATGATCACACCACCATGGCGGTGCTTCGGGTGAACGCAGCTTCGGCCTAACTCCACCATACGCGGGCGCAAAGCACGCAATCGGGTGAGGTCAAACTCGGTATCGCTGTAAGTGCTACCCACCCGTTTGGCTTGGACCGGCGTGAGTACCCGGTAGGTACCGATCACTTCTTGGCTGGCTTGGTCGCGAACAATCAGGTGTTCGCAATAATTGTCAAATAGATCAATGTCATGCCCAGGGATGGGGGAATTTAACCGGGCACCCATTTCGCCAGCGAAAACATCAAAGCGGAGTTTTTGCGCAGCGCGCACTTCATCTTGGTGCGAAGCCCATGAAACCACAATACCGCGAGAAGTTTTCTCAACCGCACCTGATGCGGGCGGCGTATTAAACACACCGGAGAACGAGAGGGCCTCGTTAATAATCGGGGCGGTTTCTGCAAACTCGATGTTACGCATTTTTTCTCCAAAACAGTTTTTAGTCTTGGACACAGAGTGTGCGAAATTCGGGTGTCATTAATATTTCAATAATATGAAATATTAATGACAAACAACGCTTTGATTGCCGCAAAGTCATCAGTCATTCACGCGCATCGGTTATAAAGTTCTTGTGGCAGAAAACAAAATTCCAATCAGTCACTCCGATGTTCGACCCAAGACCTACGGCGCAGACTCCCATGGGCTCATTTGCGGCTTTCACTTTGGCGCCGACCACCTAGGCCAACAAATCAGCGTAGAAAGGGCGCTTGATTTTCTTAACGCGAAGACACGCCCTGGTGGGTTTGTTTGGCTGCATTTCAACTTGGCCCATTCAGCGACCGAGAGATGGCTAAAGAACAACCTCAGCCTCTCCGATGTTTACTTTGACACGCTTCGGGAGCCATCACGTTCAACGCGGGTTGAGTTAGATGACGGCACGTTGATTGCCGTCGTGAACGACGTGCATTACGACTTCGGCTTTGAGCCCTCCGACATCTCCACTCTTTGGATATCGGTGAGTGAAAAGCTCCTTGTAAGTACAAGAATTCACCCCTTACGATCGATTGACCGCTTGCGTGATGCAGTCAACCGCGGAGCCCAGGTTCGGTCTAGTGTTGCGCTTTTAGTGCACCTCATGCGTGACCAAGGAGATGTTCTGGCCCATATTGTTCGCGAAACCACCTCTCGGGTGGATACGATTGAGGACAAGTTACTGGCGGGTCGTTTAGAGAAAAAGCGGGCCGCGCTAGGAAATTCAAGGCGGCTTTTGGTAAGGCTTTCTCGTTTGTTAGCGCCAGAGCCCGCAGCCCTTTTTCGATTGCTCAAAAAACCTCCTGCGTGGATTGACGAGGAAGACATTGAGGAACTCAACCAATCGTCAGAAGAATTTAATGTCGCTTTAAGTGACATGGCGGCACTGCAAGAGCGTATCAAATTACTACAAGAAGAAATTGCAGGGCGCGTTGCAGAAACAAACAACCGGACACTTTTCGTATTGACCGTCGTCACAGTTTTGGCCCTGCCAATCAACATGATCGCGGGTCTGATGGGAATGAACGTTGGTGGGGTTCCCTTAGCTGAAAACCCCGTAGGGTTTTGGATTGTTGTTGCCATTGTTATCAGTGTTACGGCTATCGCTGCATGGGTCTTTTTGCGCAAAGACCACGACTAAACGCTCCTTAGCGATTAAAAATAGAGAAAGATGCATTCGTGTTTTTTGACATGAAATTGTCATTATTTCTACTTATCCTCAGACACTGAAAAGTAACAATCTTTGTCATAGAGCTTCAATACTTTTCAAAAAATCGCATCTGCGGTTTCCCGAACTTGCACCTTCATATCACTTACAGGTGAATCTATGCTTTGGAAAATTTTTGATTTACAAAAGAAATTAGATGGGCTGTTCAGCGAAAGCTGGCTCCGTTTTGGTGTCGAAAGAAACAGCGACGTACCGGCCGATTTGGTTTATTTTTAACTCAGGCCAGCCGGTTACTACCACCTCGGTGCAAATTCAATTCACCTTGCTCTAGCGCAAGCGTCACTAAACATTCTTATTCGTCTCGCATAGTTAAAGGTTTTGACACTGCGGACAACTCACACATATGAAAATTACAGTTATCGGAACGGGGTATGTTGGTTTAGTCACGGGCACGTGTCTTTCCGAGGTTGGCAATGACGTGCTTTGCTTTGACACCAATGGTGAAAAAATTGCGGCTCTAAAAGAGGGCATGATCCCGATTTTTGAACCGGGTCTTGAAGAAATGGTCCTGCGCAACATCAAAGCAGGCCGTTTGCACTTCACCGATGACATTGAAGAGGCCACACGCTTTGGCACGGTCCAGTTCATCGCAGTGGGTACGCCCCCAGGCGAAGACGGAGGTGCCGACGTAGGCTATGTCATGGCAGCCGCTCGCAATATCGGCAAGCACATGAACGATTACAAAGTGGTCGTCGATAAAAGCACCGTTCCAGTCGGCACGGCGGATGCGGTTCGCTCAGCCATTCAGGAGCAACTGGATTTACGCGGCGTTACCACCCCATTTAGCGTGGTATCCAACCCAGAGTTTCTCAAAGAAGGCGCGGCGATCGAAGACTTCATGCGCCCGGGCCGGATTGTTTTGGGCTGCGACAGTGAACAAGCTGCTCTTAATATGCGAGCGCTCTACGCCCCATTTCAGCGCCACCATGACCGCCTGATTTTGATGGATATTCGCAGTGCGGAACTGACGAAGTACGCAGCCAACGCGATGCTCGCAACGCGTATCAGTTTCATGAACGAGTTGGCTAATTTGGCCGAAAACGTGGGCGCTGATATTGAACTGGTTCGCAAAGGCATTGGCAGTGACCCCCGCATTGGTTACGACTTTTTATACGCGGGTGCAGGCTATGGCGGCTCCTGTTTTCCTAAAGATGTGAAAGCGCTGATTAAGACCGCTTCAAGCCAAGCCGGAATTTCTCTCAAAGTATTGCAAGCCGTTGAAGAAGCCAATGAAGCGCAGAAGCGGGTCTTAGGCGCAAAAATTAAACAGCGCTTTGGGTCAGACCTCACCGGAAAACATTTCGCGCTGTGGGGCCTCGCATTCAAAGCCAATACCGATGACATTCGCGAGGCCAGCAGCTTGTCCGTGATCGAAGACTTGTTAGCCGCCGGCGCCACCGTAACGGCCTATGACCCTGTGGCTTCCCACTCGATGCAACAGTACTTGCATGACAAAGCAGGATTGACTTATGCGACATCCCAGAACTTGGCCCTCGAAAAGGCTGACGCTTTGGTGATCGTGACAGAGTGGAAAGAATTCCGAAGCCCCGACTTTGACCACATCAAGGCAGCACTCAAGCACCCCGTGATCTTTGACGGTCGCAATTTATACGATCCGAAGTGGGTTCGCTCCCTGGGATTTGAATATTTTGCAATCGGCAGATAGCCAACGCCTTTCAATCCTAGTTTTCACCCAAAAGACACAATTAATGTCACATAACTGCAATCAAGATGGTTTATCTTGCGTTTAAGGAGATTTTTATGAACGAGTTTTTGAAGCAATTGAAGATCCAGCGATGGGATGACCACCGTTACTACCACCAC
>SXSX01000144.1 GCA_005793295.1 Burkholderiales bacterium
AACATCCAGAGCATGGCGCCTAAGAGAGCAAACACCAAGACGATGCTTGCAGAAATTCGCAGCCAATCGACTCCGACAGCGGCTGAGGTTCCCATAGTACTTAGAGGTTTTTCATCCGCTCTGATGCGGGGACCACGCGGGACAGTCGAATCCCGTAGCGTTCATTGACCAAGACCACTTCGCCTTGGGCCACCACGGTATTGTTGATCAACAAATCCAAAGGCTCACCCGCAATCCGGTCAAGTTCTACCACGCTGCCCTGAGACAAGCGCATCAAATCTTTGATTTTGATCATCGCACGGCCGACCTCAATACTCAGCGTCACGCTGAAGTTCTGAAGCACTTCAGGGTTAATATGATTACTCGGCTCAGCGCTGTGCTCAAGCTCGGGGGTTTCAGTCGTGGTATCGCTCATGGCGTTCTTCCTAAAAAAATTAGTGGTTGCCAGGGGCTACTGCACGTTCGATTTGAACCGCAGTTTGGGCTCCTAGTGTACCGACATGTACCTCAAAGGCGGGAATCCCGTTGGGTTGGAGGCTGGCGAACTCGGGTTTTTTGAAATGCAAGATATCGCCCGCTTGCATGCTTTCAACGGTTTTGAGCGTCGTGTGGATCTGACCCAAGATCACGTTGGCTTCTAAGCAAGAGCTGCCCACCGCTTCTTCCAACTCGATATGCCATTGGCGGTCCGAGTCTTCGTTGCCGTCGCCAGACTGCACGCGGCTGCGCAGCAGTTCGCGAACGGGTTTGAGAGATACGTAAGGCTGAACAATATCCACAAAGCCTAAATTGGAGGTTGCCGTCTCGGTTTCGAAACGGCTCAGAATGACCAGGTCGTTTTCATCGGCGATTTGGGCAAACTGGGGATTGATCTCCGAGCTCACAAATTCGCAGTCCAGGGGCATGATGGGCGACCACGCATCTTTAAGCGTTTTGAAGGTCACGTCCAAAATCATATTGATGATGCGCATTTCCATGGGTGTGAACATGCGCCCTGGTGAGAGTTGGCCTAAGGTGCCTTGGCCAAAGCCGCCAAAAAAACTATCCAGCGAGCTAAAAACAATCGTAGGGTCAATCGCCACGATAGAGTAGCCGCGCAAAGGGTTCATGCGAACCACGTTGATAGAAAGCGGGGCTTTGAGCCCTTTAACGTAATCGCCAAATTTCAGAATTTGAACTTTGGTGGGGTTGATGCGGGGGCTGCTGCGCAACATCTCCATTAGGCTTTGGCGAAAAAGCCGGATGAATCGCTCGTTGATCATGTCAATCGAGGTGATGTTCACGCCTAGGCTGCTGTCTTCGCTGGCGAGGTCGTGTTTTTTTACCCGCGCGGACACGTTGAAGCCAGTGTCAACGGCAATCGAGCCGTCATTGACACCGTCGGCCAAGGCCGAGAGTTCTTCAGCTGAGAGCAGGTTATCGGCCATATTGCGTAGGGGAAAGAGTCAAAGTAAAAAGGTGGATTTATTGGACGATAAAGGAGGTAAACATCACTTCTTCAACGCCACCGAAATCTTCGTACTTTTCGAGCAAAGTATTCATGGCATCGCGAATTTTCACACCCAAGTCTTTACGAAAGTCGGGTTTGGGTAATTCAGTTTCCACCGTTTGGCGCATCACGTCCATGACCGCTGAGCGCAGCGCAAACTCGTGCTTCTTGAGGTTTTCGATTACGCGCTCGTCGTAGCGTGTCATGATGGCAATTTGTACCGACATCACTTTGCGAGAACCCGAAAGATTCACCAAAAACTCACGGTCTAACTGGTGGTAGGTGTAGTCAAAGCGGGGGCTGTCGGGTGATTTCTTATTCAGTTTGGGCGGGCCGTTTGGATTTTTCCCATTCTCCTTACCGCCTTCAGCCGGTGCGCCGTGACCGCCTTCGGCTTTTTTCTCGCCGTGACCGTCGCCCGCAGGTTTTTCGCCGTGCGCATCGCCCGCAGCAATCATGTCATCCGCAGTGGGCGGGGGCTTGTTGAAAAATCCGGTGATAAACAAGGTGCCCACCATCGTTCCAGAGACGAGCAAAACGAGCGCCAATACGGCAAGAATAATCTTAACGATCGGTTTTTTAGGCTTAGCTTCGACTTCTTCGGGGGCTGCTGCTGCATCAGACATGGTGTACCTCTTTCACTTGCTTGAATATCATTCGTTTTTCGGGGGCTGGCTCAGGCCAGCACGTTCAATCTTGTAGTTGCGGTCGATTCGGCTCGGGCCGGGGCTGCAACGGTTTTCTCTGCCTCAATTTTGCGAATTACTTCTCCCTGCGCATCCTTAGGGTTGCGTCCAGGTGTCGAATTTCCGCCAGATTTCCGGCTTCCATCCCCATTGACCCATACGGAAGCAACTTCCATGCCGGACTGAAAGAGCGTATCTTTCAATTTGGCTGATCCTTGGGCTAACAACTCGCGCGTCACGCTGTTGTCCGCACTAAATAAAGCATTTAAACCACCAGCGTGCATATCTAACTCAATATGAATGTGTCCCAAACTTTCGGGCTGCATCCGCATCTCCATTTTCCATTGTCCGCGTTCAATTTGCCCCATTAGCCGTTGTGCGACCGCTTGGCCTAGTTTATCGGCCAATTGTTGGTATTGGGCAGCACGTTGTTCGGCCAAGGCTTGGGGATTGGGGGCTTCCCCTTTGAGTGTGGCGCCAGTCGGGGCCGCACCACTGGCAAGCGGCGCGTTACCCACAGGGGTTTCTGCCGGAGAGTTTGTGGGGGTGTTCATCGTCGCCTCCAAATCCAAACCTTCTGGAACATCGAGTTGCAGGGTTTCCCAAACGGCTCCCTTGGTGCTCTCGTTGGAATGTAAGGCGCTGGCGGCGACTAAGGCGGACCAGCTGCATTGTTGGTTGTTGCCAGACATTTGCGCCAATCGCTTGGTAATGTCTTGGTCGGCGGGGCTCAGGGTCAAACGCAACGCGCTTTGCATTGTTTTGTCGGTTGAGCCCATCACGGTGCTCGTAGCGATCGTGGCCACAGCTGAAATGGTCGGCTCCAGTGGCGTGGCTTGAATCCAAGCTTTGGCCTGAAGCGGCATGAGTTTCTCGCTAGCGCCCATCGCCAGAAAAGCCGAGGCGGTTGTTGCAACGGGGTTTGATGGTGTGGCGACGCCAGTCGCAGCTATTTGAAGCGACACGAGCGTGGCACTGGCTTGGGCTGCGGGGTCTGAGACGGAAACGCCCGCAGGTTTCTTAATTAGGAGTAGCTCTAGGTCCGCAAGGCGCACGGCACTGGGCTTGATCGCCGTTTCGCTAGCAACGGGGAGGCCAAAAAGTGCCTGAACGGCCGCCTCATCCAAACCTTGCGAGCGGGCAAAAACGGCCAAGCTGGCCATATCGGGCAGGGGGGCATCGCTGGTAATGATACTTAGGCTGCTGCCCAAAGGCAGGACTTGCAAACCTAAGGTGTCTAGCGTTGGGGCGGCAATCGCTTGCCGTTGCGCTTTGAACATTTCCCCGGTTAAAACCTCGGCAAAACTACTGCCGCCCGCCGACGTTTCGGTTGAAACAGCAGCCGGCATCGCCCCGTTTACCGCGGGAGAAGCAGTGGGGGTCGTTAAAAAACTCAAATTCGCGTCCATGGGATAAAGCATCCTAGAAAGAGCCACGGGTTGCGGCCATGCCCAATGCAATGCAAGAACCGTGACGGGACAGGTTTTGCCGCTTTGCCTCAACCCCCCCGGAATTCAGCCCAACTGGCAGGTAAGCGTGGCATGGAGATTGCTTTCGTGTCTCTTTATGCAAGTCCAAATCCATAATTTTTCACTTTAAACCCACGAAATTGGCATAAACCAGACCATGAGCACGCTTAGCCTGTCGACGATTCGACAAAACTTATCCAAGTTCAACTTCAATGACCTGAGCATTCCCGCTTTGGTGTTGTTGATCATGGGTATGTTGGTTATTCCGCTGCACCCCATGCTCTTGGATATTTTGTTTACCTTCAATATCGCCGCGAGTGTGCTGATCATCATGATCGCCATCAAGGTGCGCAAGCCCCTCGAGTTCTCTTCGTTCCCTTCTGTGTTGTTGTTTGCCACGATGCTGCGCTTGGCGCTCAATGTGGCGTCTGCTCGGGTGATTTTGGTGAGCGGTCATGAAGGCCATGACGCCGCAGGAAAAGTAGTCGCGGCCTTTGGTGAGTTTGTCATCGGCGGAAACTACGTGGTTGGCTTTATCATTTTTGCGATTTTGATGATCGTGAACTTCTTTGTGGTCACCAAGGGCGCAGGTCGCGTCTCAGAGGTTAACGCGCGATTCACTTTGGATGCGATGCCCGGTAAGCAAATGGCGATTGATGCTGATTTGAACGCGGGCGTGATTGACCAAGACACTGCGCGCAAGCGTCGCGCTGAATTGTCCCAAGAATCTGACTTCTTCGGTTCGATGGACGGTGCGTCTAAGTTTGTAAGCGGCGACGCGATTGCGGCCTTGCTGATTTTGCTGATCAATTTGTTCGGTGGTCTGGCCATTGGCATCGGTCAACACGGTTTGTCCCTCAGCGAAGCCGGTCGTATTTATACGTTGCTCACGATTGGCGACGGCTTGGTCGCTCAAATTCCTGCCCTGTTGCTCTCCTTGGCCACTGCGATTGTGGTCACTCGGGTAACAACCTCCGAGTCAATGACCGAGCAGGCTGGAACCCAATTGGGCAACCCTTCGGCTTTGTTTGTCACCTCTTGCATCATGGCGATCTTGGGCTTGGTCCCAGGCATGCCGCATTTGGTGTTTATTGTTTTGGCAGCTGGCAGTGCAGCGCTGGGCTTTATGCTTTTGCGCCGCGACGCTGCGATTCAAACCCCGGAACAAAAAGCCGCTGAAGCCGCAGCGACTGCGAGCGAACAGCCTAAAGAATTGGACTGGGAAGACTTAGACCAAGTCGACCTCGTCGGCTTGGAAATTGGCTATGGGTTGATTCCCTTAGTTAACGCAGAAACAGGCGGACAGTTGATGACCCGCGTCAAAGGGGTGCGTAAAAAACTTTCTGCCGAGTTAGGATTTTTGATTCAGCCAGTGCGTATTCGCGATGCCTTGAACATTGATCCGGACAGCTACCACATTGTTCTTAAAGGCGTGATCCGAGGCCGTGGCAAAGTCAAAGTCGGTCGTGAAATGGCGATCAACCCGGGCCAAGTCTATGGAACCCTTGAAGGCGCAACGACAACCGAGCCCGCTTTTGGTTTAGAGGCCGTGTGGATTGAACCTTCACAACGTGACCACGCCCGCGCCTTGGGCTACACCGTGGTTGACGCGGCGACCGCCGTAGCCACCCATTTGAATAAAGTGTTGCGCGACAACGCCTCGGATTTGCTCAGCCACGATGAGGTGCAGCAGCTCTTAGAAAAATTGACCGCCAAATCTCCCAAATTGGTGGAAGATTTGGTTCCTGCTAAGTTGCCTTTGGGCGTTTTGACGCGCACTTTGCAAAGCCTTTTAAATGACGGCGTCTCGATTC
>SXSX01000145.1 GCA_005793295.1 Burkholderiales bacterium
ACTGGCATTAACTTCTCTACGAAGAATTTGCTCAGCGCCCTTAACGGCCAAGGCAGCCACTTGTTCGCGCAATTGTTCGCGCGCTTTCAAGGTCTGCTGTTCTGCTTCAACTTTGGCAGCGGCTACGATCTTGACGCCTTCTTCAGCCGCCTTCACTTTCGCCTCTTCCACCATGGAATGCGCACGACGCTCAGCGTCTGCCAAGCGAACGACTGACTCATTACGAGTTTTCAACAGCACGTCTTCGACTCGCTTGTTTGCACTATGCAGCTCGATCTTTGCTTTATCAGCATCGGCAAGCCCATCGGATATTTTCTGCGCACGCTCATCAAGCGCTTTCGCAATCGGAGGCCACACGAATTTCATCGTGAAAACCACCAACAGGAAGAACACCGTCAGCTGCGCGAAGAATGTTGCGTTAATACTCACAACAACACCTCTCTATTTTGGGTTGAGGTGAAAAAGCTTATTTCAGCACGAAGGGGTTGGCGAACGCAAACATCATGGCGATACCAACACCAATCAAGAACGCAGCGTCAATCAAACCAGCGAGCAAGAACATTTTGGTTTGCAATTCATTCATCAACTCAGGCTGACGTGCTGCAGATTCCAAATACTTGCTTCCCATGATGCCGATACCGATACAAGCGCCGACAGCACCCAAACCAATGATCAGACCAGCGGCCAAAGCGACAAAACCAAGAACGTGTTCCATTTAGAGCTCCTATGGATTTAAGTTAACAAAAAACAAAAAATGACTGACCGAATCAGTGGTGGTCATGGGCTTGGCCCACGTACACCAAAGTCAACATCATGAAAATAAAGGCCTGCAAAGCAACAATCAAAATATGAAAGAGTGCCCAACCGGTACCCGCCACAACATGGCCGAACCAGAGCGCAATGCCCGTTGCCGAACCAAAACCAACCGCACCCATGAGTGCGATCAACATGAACACCAGCTCGCCGGCATACATATTTCCGAACAACCGCATGCCGTGAGACACAGTCTTAGCGGTAAATTCAATGAGTTGCATGCCCAAATTGAGCACACCCAAAATCAAAGCAAAAATCGGATTTTTACTGGTTCCGAAGGGCGCAGTCACTAGCTCGTGCGCCCAGCCGCCCATGCCCTTGATTTTGATGTTGTAGTACAGGCAGACGAGCAACACCGCAGAGGACATTCCCAAGGTGGTTGAAAGATCAGCCGTTGGGACAACGCGGAAATAGTGAATGGTGTGGTCAAGGCCGGTGACGCTAAGAATCATGTGGAACAAATCCACAGGCAAGAAGTCCATGGAGTTCATCAAAAAAACCCAGATGAACACCGTCAAAGCCAAGGGGCCAACGAATTTACGCGACTCGGCATTATGAACAATGCCTTTGGCTTGGGTGTCGACCATCTCGAGCAATATTTCTACTGCCGCTTGCATGCGCCCAGGAACCCCGGAAGTCACCGAGCGAGCCACCCGCCACATAAAGAACAATCCAACTACGCCCAACAAGATAGACCAAAAGAGCGAATCCAAATTAAGAACGGAAAAGTCGATGACGCCCGTTTGCTTTTGGGTTTGCAAATGCGTCAGGTGGTGGCCAATGTATTCACCAGCCGTTAAGCCTTGTTGTGCAGCGTTTTCTTCAGCAGCCATCAGTTACTCGTATGTGTTACTTTTGCCGTTAAGCGGTTAAATTTTGCACTGTGGTCGGCTTTCGCTTTATGCCTAGCGCGACCCAATACACCTTCATTGTGACAACCAGGCCCGCCAACATGGCAGGCCAACTCAAACCCTCAACCCAACGGTGCGACATCAAAAGTACGCCCACCGTTACTCCAATCTTTACCAACTCCCAAACAAAGAAGCTAAGCACCGCATTTGCGGAGCTCGCAGAAGCGAACTTGCTCATCAACCCGCGCGCAAACAAGGCCGCAGGAATAATCACTGCCAATGCTCCGCAGGCTACGGAAACTGCAAAAATGGTCTGACTTGTTAAAACCAAAGCGATAGCGCTGGCAAACAATCCCACCAACACCTGCCATCCAACCACCCACCAAGGGGAATACGAGGGATTATTCTCACGAAGGCTTTGCGCTTCTTGTGCTGTAAGGGGGACAATGTCCTCTTCTTCAGAATATTCAGTCGCTTGGCTTTCGTGGTGCATTATTGGCATCCTAAATTACACCCGCTTTACAAAATCGTACTAAGTACAGCCTTCGATTATACGCAGAAACCCCTCGCACTTTTGGATGAACCTAGAAGACAATCTCTGTCATTGCCATCATTTACCCACCTTCTTTTCACCCTTATTTCAGTGAACACCCTCAAACCCCCGGCCGCCAATATTTCCGCTACTGAGCCTTCGCTCATTGAATACCCTAGCCAATTCCCTATTAAAGTTATGGGCACTAAAGTAGAAGGGTATATGCACGCTGTCATAGCTATTGCCCAAGCTTTTGATCCCGCATTTGACGCCTCCACCATTGAATTACGCGAAAGCAAGGGCGGCAAGTACCTCGGGGTCACGATTACCGTGACCGCAACCAGCCGCGAGCAGCTCGATGAGTTGTACCGAACGCTGAGTTCGCACCCGATGGTCAAAGTCGTCCTCTAATACTTACGGCTATGGACGTTTTGCAATTGGGCCAGGTGGAGTACCAATCCACGTACTCGGCGATGCAATCATTTACGCATGAACGAAGCGCTTTAGGCGCACGCGAGACCACAGACGCACTATGGATCTGCGAGCACCCTCCAGTTTTTACCCAAGGCCTTGCGGGTAAAGCTGAACATATTTACAACCCTGGCAACATCCCAGTGGTACAGACCAATCGAGGCGGGCAAGTGACATTTCACGGCCCAGGGCAAGTGGTCGCCTACCCCTTGGTCGACCTCAAACGCGCGGGGTACTTTGTCAAAGAGTATGTCTATCGCATCGAAGAGGCTTTAATTCGTACTTTGCTGCATTTTGGGGTTACCGGTCACCGCGTTCGCGGGGCACCAGGAATCTACGTTCGACTCGACGACCCCTTTGGCAACGCCCCCCTTGCCGAAATGAATCACCCACTCCCATCAAGCACCCCCGATTTCACAGGGCTTGGGAAAATCGCAGCGCTCGGGATTAAAGTCAGCCGCAACCACACGTACCACGGGGCAGCCTTGAATGTGGCGATGGATTTAGAGCCCTTTGATCGCATCAATCCTTGTGGGTATTCGAACTTAAAAAGCATAGACCTTTCTACAATAGGACTACAAATCACTTGGGCGGATGCGGCAAATATCTTGAGCCAAAAACTCGTGACACACCTCGCTCCTTAACGCTCTATGGCAAAACCTCTTACACACAAACCCTCGCCATGAACAAAGCACCCACGGACACCATTCAGAACGTCACGGTTCGCGAGCCCCAATCCCAAGAAAACTACAACGCGTCGTCCAAGCAAAAATCAGGGGCCAAACTTTCACGCATTCCCATTAAAGTTCAGTCAGCGGAAGTTCTTAAAAAGCCCGATTGGATTCGTGTCAAAGCTGGCAGTCCGGGGACGCGGTTTTATGAAATCAAAGACGTGCTGCGCGCCAACAAACTTGTAACCGTTTGTGAAGAGGCCAGCTGCCCCAACATTGGCGAATGTTTTGGAAAAGGCACTGCCACCTTCATGATCATGGGCGACAAATGCACTCGACGCTGCCCGTTTTGTGATGTGGGGCATGGGCGGCCAGACCCACTTGATGTGAACGAGCCCGACAATTTGGCTAAAACCATCGCCCAACTTCATCTGAAATATGTCGTCATCACCAGCGTTGACCGCGACGATCTTCGCGATGGCGGGGCTGGCCACTTTGTCGAATGCATCCGCAAAACCCGCGAACTCTCACCACATACACAAATTGAAGTTCTCGTTCCCGACTTTCGCGGCAGAGACGACAGGGCGCTAGAGATTTTGAAAGCGGCCCCACCGGACTTCATGAATCACAACTTGGAAACCATCCCGCGCCTTTACAAAGAAGCCCGGCCTGGTTCGGACTATCAATTTAGTTTGAATTTACTTAAAAAATTCAAAGCGCTTTTCCCTCACATCCCAACAAAAAGCGGCCTGATGGTCGGCCTGGGCGAGACGGATGAGGAAATTTTGGAAGTCATGCGCGATATGCGAGCGCACCATATAGATATGCTGACCATTGGCCAATATTTGGCACCGTCATCTAGCCATCTTCCTGTGCGTCGGTATGTGCATCCTGACACTTTCAGAATGTTGGAGACACAAGCCTATGAAATGGGGTTCAAACACGCTGCGGTAGGCGCCATGGTTCGATCAAGCTACCACGCAGACCAACAAGCAGGGCATGCGCTGTCGCAAACTGTTATGGATCATTACTAGCAAACCAAGCTCTAAAGACGAAGTACAAATCTTGTTTGGCAGACAACAACGTTTCCGGCAATAAGTAAATAAATCCAATTATGCTGGAAACGGCTATTGCAGACAGGTTTAGTTTCCGGCAAAATAGATAAAATTGATTTTAAGCCGGAAACGTTATGAAGCCGCTATCAAATCAACAACGACTCCACCAAGTCAATTCTGAACAACTTTTTGAAAACTATCGAGTTGCGTTGGGCCATGCGGCGTCTTACACCTATGGCATGCGTTGGAAAACGGTGCGCAACACAGAATATCTGTTTAGAGATCGGGATCGGCGGGGTAACGGTAAGTCGCTTGGGCCTAGATCGGAGCAAACGCAGGAGTTATTAGCGACCTTTAGCGCTGGACGCTCAGCGGCACAGGAGCGCCTGCACCTGATCACGGAAAAAGTTCAAGAGCAAGCTAGGCTTAACAAGGCTTTGCGACTCAATCGCGTCCCCCGCGTAGTGGCCCGCGTGCTGCGTGAACTCGACGAAGCTGGCCTGCATGACAGCTTCACTGTGATTGGCACTCAGGCGTTATACGCCTACGAAGCCGCAGCAGGCGCACACTTTTTACTTGAATTACTTGCCTCTGGTGATGTTGACTTACTCTACGATACCCGACAAAAGATGGTTGTCGTATCGGAAAAGCTGGATGGCAATGGTTTACTCGGCTTGCTAAAAAAAGCGGACAAGACATTTGAATGTGTCCGAGAAAATGGTTACCGAGCGGCCAATGCCGGACAGTTCATGGTGGACCTGGTGATCGCACCACGAGGCATGCACGCAGTAGAAAATATCAGTTTCTCTGAATCCGATTTGGTTGCCACTGAAGTGCCCGGACTGAAGTGGCTGTTGAACTCTCCCAAACTCGATACGGTCGCTATTGATGAGGATGGTTGGCCAGTGCCAATGCGGGTGCCAGATCCGCGCGCTTTTGCCTTGCACAAGGCTTGGCTCTCAGGATTGCCCACGCGCGAACCTCTCAAAAAACCGCGCGATCTTGACCAAGCTCGGGCAGTAGCGCAACTCGTACAAGACCAAATGCCCCAGCTTTCATTCGATGGCACGCTCACATCTCTGCACGGTGATGTGCAAAAAATGCTTCCGGTGTTAATCCGTTAGCCAATCGTTAAAAAATAGAGTGACAATTCTTATACATATTAATATGCATCGATGTGTAAGGACAGAAGACTCCACCACTATCTGTACGCACCAAAAGACCCAGATTAGCAAGGATGCCAACATCCTCACGAACACGCTTTATATCGCGCCTTACCAAATGGACCAGCGCGTAAACTGACAGTTCGGCTTTGCGATCCGCCGCTAGCGGCTTAATGCCCGCCTGCAGCAAGTTCCAATGCGGGCGTCTCGGACGCTAAAACTCGCTGCGCCCAGGGAGCAAGCCTTGTGGTGTCAGAGCGAAGTATTTCTTGTTTAACTGCCAAGATTTGTGCTGGATGCATCGAAAAACTTCGCAATCCCAAACCTAAAAGCAATCGGGTCAATGTGACGTCCCCAGCCATCTCGCCACACACACTCACGGCTTTTCCTTGCTTGACACACTCTTCAATGGTAGACGCCACCAACTGCAAAACCGCAGGGTGCAAGGGATCATAAAGGTGGGCTACTGATTCATCAGCCCGGTCAATCGCCAAGGTGTACTGAATTAAATCATTGGTTCCGATAGACAAGAAATCAAAATGCTTTAGAAACAGTTTCAGGCTCAAGGCTGCGGCTGGAATTTCAATCATCGCGCCCAACTTTACGGGCCCGTATGCGACGTCTCGCTTATCGAGCATGGCTCGGGCGCGCTCTATATGAGCCAAAGTTTGACAAATTTCGCTAGCATGGGCCAACATGGGTATGAGCAAGTGCACTTGTCCAAACGCTGCCACTCGCAAAATAGCTCTTAATTGCGTCAAGAACATCGCCGGATCCGCCAAGCTCCAACGAATCGCACGCAAACCTAAAGCCGGGTTGAGATGGGCATCATCGTGCACGCTAGTGTCCAGCGGTTTGTCTGCGCCTACATCCACTGTTCGAATGGTGACGGGCAAACCCCGCATGCCTTCCACTGCACGCTTATAGGCTTGGAACTGCTCTTCTTCGTCGGGTAAATTTCCTTGGCGACCCATGAATAAAAATTCGCTACGAAACAAACCAACTCCCAAAGCGCCAGCTTGAAGCGCACTGCTTGCATCTTCAGGCATTTCAATGTTCGCAAGGAGTTGGATTTTTTCACCATCCATTGTCATGGCCGGTGTATGCAACAGCCTAGATAAACGACTGCGTTCTAAATCCCCTTGGCGTTGTTTGAAACCGTACTCGGCAAGAATAATGGAAGAGGGGTCAACGATGATGACTCCAGCGTCCCCATCGATAATGATCCAGTCATCTTGTCGCACCACCTGGCTGCAGGTGCGAGCACCCACTACGGCAGGGATGTCCATACTGCGAGCAACAATCGCAGTGTGTGATGTTTTGCCACCGACATCGGTGATAAATCCCGCAAACCCGCTTTGCTTAAATTGCAGCATGTCAGCCGGTGATAGGTCGTGCGCAACCAACACTAAAGGAACATCGACCGTGTCTCCTAAAAGCAGGTCTTGTTGCATCGGCTTACGTGTTGAGCGACCGGGCGATGCCACCACCGGCGAAGCCACACCTTTCATAGCACGCAAAATACGCTCAACAATCTGCTCTAGATCGGCTTTGCGTTCTCGAAGATATTCATCTTCCATTTCATCAAAATAGCGAGCGATGATTTCGAGCTGCGTGGTGAGCGCCCACTCCGCGTTGTACAACCTATCGGAGATCCACCCCTTCACGCCACTGATCAACTCTGCATCTTGCAGCAGCATAAGGTGCACATCCAACAACGCGCTCAACTCATGGGGCGCCTCTTTGGGCCCCATATGCGTGATACTCGTTTGCAGGCGTTGGAGTTCTTCAATTACGGCATCACGCCCAAGGCGCACCCGATCAATTTCTGCTTCGACGTCTTTGGCGGCAATAAAGTAATGCGCAACATCCATCCGGCTTGATGCGACCAGTACCGCACGTCCGATTGCCACTCCGCGTGAAACGGCTAAGCCATGGATGGAAAAAGTCATTGCGCGAGCATCTCTCTTTTACTCGCCTTCGCCAAAGCGATCATTGATTAATGCCAGCAAAGCATCCATGGCCTCTTGCTCTTGGCCGCCATCGGTTTCTATAACGATGTCTGAGCCCGCACCGGCAGCCAACATCATCACGCCCATAATGCTTTTTGCATTCACCCGGCGCTCCCCTTTGGTAATCCAAACGGCACACGAAAAGCTGCCAGCTAATTTAGTGAGTTTGGCGGAGGCGCGGGCATGCAAGCCCAATTTATTGGTGATGGTAATGGGCTTACTGATCATTGATTTTCTTTCGCTAAATGGAGTGGGGAAGATACGGCGACTTGCATGATGCACTGCGTAGCTCCCGCTAATGCGCGCATGACAAGCCCATCTAAAGACTCGTTGCGGTAGGTGACGGCCTTAATCGCCATGGGCAAATTAACCCCAGCGACCAATTGGGAGTCCAATCCTTCGACTAATTTTTGCGCCACGTTGCAAGGTGTGGCACCGTAGATATCTGTCATCACCAACACTTGTTTGGTGCCCAGTTGTCTCATCAAGTTCCGCGCCTCATCCAGCGTTTTTTCTGGATCGACCGTGGGTTGAACATCCAAGGCCAATACACCATGATCTGCGTCTGGAAAAACATGCATCACGCATTCCCGTAGTGCGCTGGCTAGGGGTGCGTGAGCGATCAGTAATATTCCAATGGTCATGAAGGTATTGTCGACAGTTGAGTGTTTGATTATGGCTTTTTTGCTCGCAAAAAATGCACATATGCACACAAGCAGCAAAGTCCGTACGCCGCAATGGCGCCTTGGTACGCCGCTGGCTCTGCCCAACCCCACGCTCGCAAGCCATCAATCACCAAACCCACGCCCCATTGCACTGCAAAAACGCCGCTAAATATGACCAGATTGAATGCCGACAGTGCGCGGCCCGCCAGCTCCGTTTTAAACGCCATACCTATTGCGGGTTGTGCCAAAGCAGCCACTGTTGAGCTTACGCAATACACCGTCCAAACAATGACGGATGCTTCCCCCACGTAATCGGCGCTTGCAACAAGTACCGCAACCATCACGAGACTGATAGGCAAACCGCGCTTCATGAGCGTATTTGCGCTCAGTCCTCTTTTGGTGAGCCAAGGGTTGGCCCAACCCCACAGCAAATAGGCCAGCATCATTGATACATTGAGCCAAAACATCCCTGAGCCAGCCTGCTCTGGCGTCATTCCTGCGACTTTGACCATCCAAGGGGCAGCCCAAAGCGTTTGCATGGCCACCATACCGCCATAGCCCACAAAACCATACGGGACAAGGCTTCGGAAATAGGCGTTACTCCACACGGCTCCATAACCTGGGGGCTCTTTGGGCTCGACTGCCTCACCATGCGTTTGGTGTTGCGTTGTCATTTTGCTCGGTACTTGCCAAGCAATCAAAACCATGGAGACTGCTAATAACGCACCCAAGCCTAAAAATATACCCCTCCATTCAATGTGAGGCATCAGCCATTGGACCGGCAAGGTGGAAGCCACCATCCCCAAGGCACCGGTCATTAGCATCCACGAATTCGCTCGCATTTGTAATGCTGGGTCGTACCAACGGCGGTAGCCCGTCAGCGGAGCCATCAAGCAAGCACTTACGCCTACGCCACATAGCATCCGTCCCAACAACAAACCAACGAATCCTGTCGCATTAGCAAACGCAATACAAGCCAACACCGCGATACTTAAAAAGCCCAATACGACGCGCTGTGGTCCAAAACGATCTAGCAAAGTCCCCAAAGGGAGCTGAGTTAGCGCGAATCCGAAGAAATAGCCACCCGCCAACAATCCCAAGTTACCCGCAGTAAGGTCAAACTCTTGAACCAGCGTGGGCGCCAGGGTTGCAGTGATTGCACGAATAAGCGTTGATAAGAAATAGGCAAACGCAAAGACCAAAAACACCAACACCGCCTGCTGAGGTTTCAGAAAGTCGACAGGACGCATATCCAAGCGGGTATTCATTGAATTTTTACTTCGCTAAAAAATGGCTCGGCTTGATCCGATGTGATGGCTCGGGCATACATGGCCAAATGGTAGATCTCCGTTCCAAGAACCACCCACGCCAACTGTGCCTTCAACACTTGCCCGTTACTACGCGTTCCAGTCAACTTAAAAAACTGCCCTGTCGCTGGTTTTTCACCGCGCGCTTGAAATACGCTTTGTTGCGGCGCTCCTGCTAGCATTTGTTTAAAACTGGCGTTTTGCCATGCTGCTGCGACAGCTTGGCTCTCACTGGAAATTGACACTTTGGCATGACTTACGGCATACATCACCCCTTGGGCTTCACAGCCCATCATCTCCATTTGGATTTTTTGCCCGCCAATCTCTAACTCTCTTTGCGCTCGGTCAGGCTTGCAAGGCAACCAAGTGCTCACTCCATCCAAATTGACGGCTCTCCAATTCAGGGCCGGAGTGCAACCTGCCAAACCAAGGACCATAATCAGGCCGAGCAACCCAAGGCGGTATCGACCTTTGGCATTCATCGACAATGCATTTGCGTTAAACTTTTTCATATCCAAAGCGCCCATCTTCATGAAACGTAATTTCACCATTGCAGTCATCCTAACGGCTGGTCTATTGATTGGCGCCGCTTTGCTATGGAAGTCCGAGTCTATCGCCCCGAGCAGCACTTTTGTGATGCTCGATGGGAGCACCCAACATACCTCCGATCTCAAAGGTCAAGTCACGCTGGTGAATTTTTGGGCAACGAGCTGCGTCACCTGTGTTGCGGAAATGCCTGAGATGGTAAGCACTTTTGAGAAGTTCAAAGGCCAAGGTTTTAGGACGCTTGCTGTATCCATGCAATACGATCCGCCGAGTTACGTCGTGAATTTTGTTCAATCCCGCAAACTCCCTTTTGATGTTGCCATTGACAACACGGGCGCAATTGCAAAAGCTTGGGGAGATGTTCAACTGACTCCTACAAGTTACTTGGTAGACAAAAAGGGACGCATCGTTAAACGCTACGTTGGCACCCCCGACTTTGCTCAGTTAGACGCCCTCATCGCTCAGCTTTTGAAAGAGACCTGATTCGCAAGCCCGCGCTCGCGCCCTCCTCATGAACAAGCCCTCGCCCTCGCAAAACTCAAAGGTCGAACTGATTTCGCCGCAGTCGGCTGCTGACTTTGCTGCTCTGCGAAGCCTATTGCAAGAATACGCCGACTCAATTGATGCAGTCGCATGTTTCGAAAATTTTGAGGTGGAGTTAAGAGATTTGCCTGGAGACTATGCGGCTCCCCGTGGGCATTTACTTTTAGCGAGTGTGGACGGCGTGTGGGCCGGCTGCTGTGCTTTGCGACCCCTGGACAACGCTGACTACCCCAATGCTTGTGAGATGAAGCGTTTGTTTGTCCAGCCGCGGTGTCGAGCCAAAGGAGTAGGCCGCTTACTCGCCCAGGCGATGCTAGATTACGCGCATTTGCACGATTACAGTTGCGTGCTCTTAGATACCTTGAGCGATATGGAAACCGCACGAGCGCTTTACCAAGAACTCGGGTTTGAAGAAATTCCGCCTTACCATTTCAACCCCATCTCTGGGGCACATTACTTAAAAGCAGACCTCTAACGCCATTGCGCTCAAGGTCCACTTTGCGCTCTAGGTCAATTAGCCTTTGGCCTGCGCCAACAAAGTTTGCGCGTCGCTGACTTCAAACTTTCCTGGGCCCTCGATGTTCAAGGTCGCCACTTTTCCATTTTTAACCAACATCGAATAACGGTTGCTGCGCAAACCCATGCCGCGGCTTGTCAAATCCAATGTCAAACCAGTGGCCTGAGTGAATGCGGCACTTCCATCGGCCAACATACGCACTTTGGTGCCAGTTTTCTGATCACGCGCCCACGCACCCATGACAAATGCATCATTGACACTGACGCACCAGATTTCATCCACCCCTGCGGCCTTGAACTCGGCAAAGTGCTCAACATAGCCAGGGACATGTTTTGCAGAGCATGTTGGCGTATACGCGCCAGGCAATGCAAACAATGCGATAGTTTTGCCAGCGCTGGCTTTGCTCACGTCAACCGCATTGGGTCCAATGCTGCAGCCTTCGCCTTCAACCTCTGAATATTCCATCAGTGTGGATGCGGGAAGTGTGTCGCCTACCTTGATCATGGGTGCTCCTTAATGGGTTGGATTAAATACGTCTCAGAAATGAAAAACGGCCCACAATTGTGGACCGTTTTTTGAGGATGCGTAAGTATTAAGCCAAATAGGCTTATACCGCTACTGCCTTTTCAACCAAACGGGTTGCTACCCAGTTTTTGGTTTTAGAGATGGGCCGGCTTTCGGTAATTTCTACCGTATCTCCCAACTTGTACGCGCCGGTTTCGTCATGGGCGTGGTACTTGCTGGATTTGCCGACAATCTTGCCATAGAGTTCGTGCTTAACACGACGCTCAATAAGCACAGTTACTGTCTTAGCACGCTTATCGCTGACCACCTTGCCAATCAAGGTGCGCTTGAGGGATTTTTTAGCTTCCGTCATTTATCGCTCCTTATTTGGCGGATGTTTCAACGCTTTGCTTTTCGACAAGAATGGTCTTGGCGCGAGCAATATCGCGGCGCGCAATGCGCAGCGTAGCGGTGTTGGTAATTTGTTGCGTGGCTTTTTGCATACGCAGACCAAAGTGAGCTCGTTGGAGTTCTTTGATCTCGGTTTGCAGGCCGACAACGTCTTTTTTGCGCAGTTCAGTCGTTTTCATTTTCGTCATTCTCCTGATTACTGGCCGATCATGCGGCTGACAAAGGTCGTACGCAAAGGCAGTTTGGCAGCAGCCAAACGGAATGCTTCACGGGCGAGCGCTTCTGGCACACCGACAATTTCAAACACGATTTTTCCGGGCTGAATTTCAGCCACGTAGTACTCGGGATTGCCTTTGCCGTTACCCATACGCACTTCAGCAGGCTTTTGGGAAATTGGCTTGTCCGGGAAAACGCGAATCCAGATACGACCGCCACGTTTGACGTGACGAGAAATTGCACGGCGTGCAGCTTCAATCTGGCGAGCCGTCAAGCGGCCGCGATCTGTACATTTGAGTCCGAAATCACCGAATGCGACCGAGCTTCCTCGGGTAGCAATGCCGGTGTTACGGCCCTTCTGCTCTTTGCGGTATTTGCGACGAGCGGGTTGCAACATGGTTATTCTCCTTTGCCGTCAGCTGTTGCAGCTGGCGCGGCGACTGTGCGAACGCGCTTAACGGCGGGTTTAGGGGCTTCAGCTCCACCGGCTTCAGCAGGCTTGTCGCTGCCATCGGATGGCGCGGCATTGCTACCGGCTGGACGACGGGCTGCGCGAGGCGCTGGACGGTCAGAACTTGGACGGGCACCGCCGCGGTCATCGCGACGGGGGCCACGGGGGCGGCGCTCTTCTTCAGCGCGAGGCTCTACCGCTGCAGGAAGATCGTTACGACCCAATGTATCGCCTTTGTAGACCCAAACTTTTACGCCAATAATGCCGTAAGTTGTTTTGGCTTCAGAGGTGCCGTAGTCAATATCAGCACGCAAAGTGTGAAGTGGAACACGTCCTTCGCGGTACCACTCGGTACGTGCGATCTCGATACCATTCAAACGGCCAGCCGACATGATCTTGATGCCTAAGGCACCCAGACGCATGGCGTTTTGCATAGCGCGCTTCATGGCACGACGGAACATGATGCGTTTTTCAAGCTGTTGCGTGATGCTGTCAGCAATCAATTTGGCATCGATTTCGGGCTTGCGTACTTCTTCGATGTTGACTGCCACGGGTACACCGAGCTGCTTGCCGAGTTCACGCTTCAAGTTCTCGATATCTTCACCTTTTTTACCAATCACGACACCTGGGCGTGAAGAGTAAATCGTGATGCGGGCGTTCTTTGCAGGACGCTCGATCAAGATGCGAGAAACAGATGCGTTTTTCAGCTTGGCTTTAAGGTACTCACGTACTTTGATGTCTTCGGCCAACATACCCGCGAAATCGCGGTTACTGGCATACCAGCGCGAGGACCAGTTACGGCTAATCGCAAGACGAAAGCCGGTTGGGTGGATTTTTTGTCCCATATCTTCCTGGCCTCTTTCAGTTACCGACCGTCACGTACACATGGCACGTGGGTTTACGGATTTGGTTGCCGCGACCTTTGGCGCGGGCGGTAAAGCGACGCAATGAAGCACCTTGCTCAACGAAGATGGTTTTAACCTTCAATTCGTCGATATCAGCACCGTCATTGTGCTCAGCGTTAGCAATCGCTGATTCCAGCACTTTCTTGATAATCACAGCCGCTTTTTTCTGTGTGAATTGCAAGATATTGAGCGCTTGGTCAACCTTTTTGCCGCGAATCAGATCCGCGACCAAACGGCCTTTGTCAACCGACAAACGAACGCCACGAAGGGTTGCACGAGTTTCCATGGTCACCTCCTTATTTCTTTTGGACTTTTTTGTCCGCAGGATGGCCTTTGAAAGTACGGGTCAGAGCGAACTCACCCAACTTGTGGCCAACCATTTGATCGGTGATATAGACCGGCACGTGCTGTTTGCCGTTGTGCACGGCAATGGTCAACCCAATGAAATCAGGCAGAACCATGGAGCGACGCGACCAGGTCTTAATCGGCTTTTTGTCTTTGGTGGCGACCGCCTTGTC